>JAFRMZ010000123.1 GCA_017430465.1 Oscillospiraceae bacterium | reverse complement strand
GTTTCCGGAGCGATTTCTTTATAGCTGACGGTTTCCTGTTCTTCTTCTTGCGCCGTACTACAGGAAAATGCAGTTACTGACATACAGCAGACTGCCAGCACACACAGCATTTTTCTTAATTTTCTCATGATGAATAAAACTCCTTTCATATAATGCTTTCGTTTCTTTGCACAAAATTCACGCATGATAATAAACTATTATAACATAATTTTTCAAAAAAAGCAAGAGGTTATTGTAAATATTTATTCCATTACATGCTCCAGAGCCAGAGAATAAATACTTTTTACGTGTGCATCTGCCAGCGAGTAGAATACTGTTTTTCCTTCTTTCCGGCTTTTGACGAGACTGCCTTGTTTCAGAATTCTTAACTGATGTGAAATAGCAGAAGCGGACATATTCAGTTTTTCTGCAATTTCGCTGACACACAGTTCGTTTTCAAGCAGTTCTGACAGAATGCGGATTCTGGTCGTATCACCGAACAATGCAAGTAATTCAGCGATTTTTTCAAATAGTTCCATATTTTTCTTTTCCTGCATATTCTGCACCTTCTCCCGATAGTTTGTTACTTTTATTATAACATATTTCTTTACACTTTGTCAATTTTTTTCTGAAATCCTCTTGACAAACTCTCAAAATTATGCTATAATATCTTTGTTCTTGATTTAGTTTATTTTATCGATATGCTTGTGTAGCACAGTTGGTAGTGCAGCTCATTCGTAATGAGCAGGTCGCTGGTTCGAGTCCAGTCACAAGCTTTACTAAAACCGCCTAAATTTGTTGTTTAGGCGGTTTTGTTTTACTCATAGTTTAGGTACAGTAATGCAACAGTTTCATCTATGGTTAATTTTTTATAAGATACTATCTTGAGTTCCGATTTGAAAAAGTTTTTTCTCTTTAAATATCACAGCCATGCCGTGTTCGGAATTGAATCTGTCTCTGCATAACAAAGCAGCAATATGCTTTTCCGGATTCCGCTTGATGAAAATATATTCCGGTATAACATACCTGAAAATATTGGAAATTGTATCTTCTTCCAGTCTATCTGAATAATTTCGGATGCAATATTCTTTTACCATCGTTTCAGAATCAGCAATTTCTTTTTCCATATTCAAAAACATAGCGAGTGTTTCTTCCTGAATGGGGAGAACAGTTTCATCTGGATAGCAGGCAAAAATAACTTCAAGTTCAAACCTTCTTCCCCATATGATAATATTTTCTTTATGCATCAAAACCGCCTCCATTTACATTATCACGTTTTTTACATTCAGATACACCGCCGAGATGTGTACAAACTTGATGTACATCAAAATGTACCTCGCTGCCTGAATCATCAGCAGATTATACAATTTTGAAAATTCATTTTTGGGCAGCCCTACAAACTTTGTTCCGTCACGATAAATTTTTCATTTCGTGTCTTGACAAAGGGGACACTTTAGAATATAACTTTATATTAACAAATTTTGAATAAATTTTCAATGCATATTTTGCAGAAATAGTGGAAAAATGCATGTTCCGAAATTTTCGTGAGAAATGACAGAAAACATACTTTATTTTTATCAGAATAATACAGATGAAACAGTTTCTGAATTTTATTTTTGATTGCTTTTGCTGATAATCAAAGTTCCGGCACAAATCCGGAAAATGACGGCATACCAGAAATCATTGTGGTTCTGTTTTTGATTGCTCTCCGGAATACTTGACTTTTGACAATTATTGTATTATACTTGTAACTGTGAGAATCAGCAGATTTCAAAAGGGGGATGATGTCTGTGCAGACGATACACCGCCGAAAAATCGGTGTCATTATGCCGGCAATTACAGAAACACTGGATGCAACCTATCTGGAAGGCATTTACAGACAGGTGAGTACCTGCGGATATGATACGCTTGTATTTACTTGTTCTGCTAATATGCATCAGGCAATGCCGGCAGATTATGTGCTTGCAGAAGAAAGTATCTATCAGTTGGCAGGGAGAGCCGATGTTGACGGCATTATTTTTGCAATGGGAAAATTCCGTGATGCTGATGTCAGAAACAGAATTCTGAATAGTCTGAAAGACATCTGTTGTCCCTGTATCTGCACGTATTTTGAAAATGATTTTTTTCCGAGCATCAGCATTCCGCAGGTGGATACTGTCCGGATGATGACAGAACATCTAATTCAGATTCATGGATGTACTGATATTTTTTGTCTGACCGGACAAGCTGGAAATCCGGAAGCTGAAGAACGTCTTGCCGGATGGCGGAGTGCTATGGAACATGCCGGACTTTCTGCTTCGCAGTATCGCTATGGCGATTTCTGGGTAAATTCTCCCAGAATTCTGGCAGATGATATTGCCTCCGGACGTGTTCCCAGACCGCAGGCGGTTGTGTGCGCCAATGACTTTATGGCGATTTCTCTATGCAAACAGTTGGCTGTTCATGGCATCCGTGTGCCGGAAGATATTGCAGTTACCGGATTTGACGGAGGCCCTAATGCAACACTGACAGACCCTTCGCTGACTACTGTGGAAGGCAAGGAATTTGATGTAGGCAGTAATGCTGCTATCACACTGCTGAATATACTTGACAAGAAAAAACGTCCGCCTTTCCGGACAATGCACCTTTCTTTCGGCCGGAGCTGTGGATGCTGTGACAAAAGTCCGAAAGAATATTTTGAAAAAATTTATGAAAAATATATCCTTACCAGTGAATACCGTGATGTGCGCATTATGTCAGACTACATCAATCGCATGGCTTCTGCGGAATCGTTTGAACAGCTCAGTGAACGGATTGATGAACTTTCGTTTATTGTGCCCTACTGGAATGACCTCTATGTCTGCCTGCGGTACGATTTGACAGATATGGCCTCTGTCAGTGAACCGAAAAAACTCCCTGACCGGATGCAGTTGTTTGTTTCAAGGCATCGGGAACAGCTTTCGGATGGAAATGTATTTTTTCAGACAGCCGAAATCCTTCCGCCAGTTGTATGCGGAGAGGGCGCAAAACTGATGGTTGCTGTCCCCCTGCATAATTCTGATATGGTTTTCGGCTATATTGTGACTACTTATTCTGACCCTAAAAAATATGTATTCGATGATTTATATGTCAGTTGGCGGGATTCCATTGCCAATGCACTTTCTGTCCAGTATATCAAAGAACAGAACCGCCTGCTGAATCAAAGACTTGAAAAACTTTCGGAGTTCGACCGTATGACCGGAATGCTGAACCTGAAAGGCATTTCCCAAAAAATCTCAGCCGGTCAGGAATATGCCTTTATTCTGCTGGAAATTCAGTGGGTGCAGACACCGGATAATACTGTCAGCATTACACCGGAACTCTTTGTTGCCAATGCGTTGCAGATGAGCTGTTCCGAAACGGAATTCTGTTTCCGGTATAACAAAGATATTTTTGGAGTGTTGCTTTCGCTTCCGGAAAATCTGAATCCGGAGCGTTTCTGCGAAGAATGGATACTCCGGTTTGATACATTTATTGACCTTGTGCGCCAGCGTGACAGAAAACTGGAAAAACCTGTCATCCGGATTTATTATGATATATTTCAGGCACAAAACGGAAAAATCCGGAAAACGCTGGAACAACTGATTGATATGCATCTGCATCAGAATCATCCCATCTCGGCGGTTAAAGGCGGGCTTGCCCAGCAACTGGAAGAAATTCGCCGGCAGATAATCCGGCATCCTTCTGAAGAATGGACGCAGGAACGCATTGCACAGACAATGCAGATAAGTATCAGTTATTTCCGCAGACTTTATAAACAGCATTTCGGTGTGCCGTTTCATACGGATTTGATTCATCTGCGGATGAGCTGTGCTATGAAACTCCTTTGTCAGACAGATATGAATATTAAAGTTATCGCTGAACAATGCGGTTATCCTAATATGTATCATTTTATGACAGCATTCAAGAAAGAAACCGGACTGACTGCCACAGAATACCGGAATACCAAACGAAAATAACAGATTCCCCTGATGCAGCATCAGGGGATTTTTTTGATTTATTTCCAATTGTGATATATTTTTTGAACAAAATGTGAAACGATAGTCAGATTTGAAATAATCAGTATCAGATTTTAAATTGATTATGAAATACTTTTGGTATATAATATACTCAGTAATACAGATTCAGATTTTATCACAAAAGAGAAAAAAGATAAAAATAAAAACAAGTGAGGAATCAAATCTGCATTTCGTTCACAAATACAGAGACGCAATAATGGGGGCGAATCTGTCAAAAAAATAATTCAACATATTAGAAATTTAAGGGGGCTTAATTTTATGAAGTTGAATTCTATGAAAAAAGCACTGGCCGCATTGTTGGCAGTCACTGCCGTTGTCACTCCGATTGGTGTCAGCGGAACGCAGACTGCTGCCATCCTGACGGAAAATTTTGCAGTCACTGCCAAAGCGGCAAGCACATCCGCAGTATCTGTCAGTGCATCCGCCGGCTATGCCGAAGGGGCTTATGCAGAATGGCAGGCTGTTTCCGGTGCATCCGGCTATAACGTCTATGCGGATGGAAAACAGATTGACAGCATGTTAATCCGTCAGTATGCCAGTTGTTTCCGTGCCGATGTTGTCGGCCTGAAATCCGGAAGCCATACCATCAAGATTGTTCCGATTGTCAGCGGAAAAGAAGATACTTCCAAATCGGCGGAAGTAAAAGTAACATCTTCTGCACATGACCGTTCTGGTTTCGGATGGGTAAAGGGAACGTCTTCCGGCGCTTACAACGAAGACGGCACACTCAAAAGCAATGCAACTGTTATCTACGTGACTGACAAAACAAAAGACAGTGTCAAGGTAACTATGCCTGACAAGAAAGGCAACTCTGCAAGTGTAACAGGGGTTCAGAATATTATTGCCAATCTCAAGAGCAATACCAAAGCAGGGCCTGTCTGCATTCGTTTTATCGGCAATGTGACTGACCCGTCCACACTGAATAAGGGAGATTTGCTGGTTGATACTGTTACCTGCGGTCTGACTATCGAAGGTATCGGCATGGATGCGACTTTTAACGGCTTTGGACTGGTTCTGAAAAATTCTTCCAACTGCGAAGTCAGAAATCTCGGCTTTATGAACTGTAATTCCAGCGAAGGCGATAATGTCGGTCTTCAGCAGGGAAATGACCATATCTGGGTGCATCACTGTGATATGTTCTATGGCGATGCCGGCTCGGATGCTGACCAAGTCAAGGGTGACGGCGCACTGGATACTAAAACTTCCAGCTATATTACACATTCTTACAATCATTTCTGGGATAACGGCAAATGCAATTTGCAGGGCATGAAATCCGAACAGACAACAAATTATATCACATATCATCATAACTGGTATGACCATTCTGATTCCCGTCATCCACGAATCCGTACATGTACTGTACACAGCTATAACAACTATTTTGACGGCAATGCCAAATATGGAATCGGTGTCACAATGGGTGCTTCCTGCTTTGCAGAAAACAATTATTTCCGCAACTGTGCAGACCCGTTCCTGATTTCCAGTCAGGGAACAGATAACGGTGCAGTACTTTCCGGCGAAACAGGCGGTATCATCAAGGCATACGGAAATATTATCATCGGTGAAAAGAAGATGGTTACCTATGCACAGAACAGCACTAGCTTTGATGTGTATATGGCATCTTCCAGAAACGAATCTGTTCCGTCATCCGTCAAGGCAAAGAACGGCGGTTCGACTTACAATAATTTCGATACCAATTCTAGCATCATGTACAGTTATACACCGGATAAGGCTGAAGATGTTCCGGCTAAAGTAGCAGGCAATGCCGGCCGTGTGCAGGGCGGTGACTTTAAGTGGTCGTTTGATAATGCTGCTGCGGATGACAGCTATGCTGTAGATACAAAACTGAAATCTGCCCTGATATCTTATAAAGATTCCATCAAGGCGATTGGTTCGGGCTTTACAGATTCAACATCGCCGGCCTCTACGACAGCACCAGTTTCCACAACTGCGCCTTCTGTACAGACAACAGCACCGTCACAGACAACTACACAGACTGTACAGACACAGACGCCTGTTTCTGGTTCTTCTTATGACCATAACTTTACAGAAAACGGAATTTCCAGCAGTTTCTATTCTATTACAGGCAATCTCTCCACACAGAAAGGTTCTGTTACTTATAACGGCAAGACCCTGACACAGTGCCTCAAAGTTGAAAGTGCTACTTCTATAGGATTTACTGCGCCTTCCAACGGCAAGCTGACACTCGTATTCGGTGAAAGTACAGCGACTATCAAGCTGGACGGCAAAAAACTGACTGCCAGCAACGGCGTAATTACTGCGGATGTTTCTGCCGGAAGCCATACCCTGACAAAGGCAGATGCGGTTAATCTGTTCTACATGTCTCTTTCTGCAAGCGGAGGTTCTTCCGTATCGACTACCGGAACACCTGCTTCTACAACTGCTCCTGCTCAGAATACAGAATCTCAGCAGACAACAACGAAAAGTTCTTCTTCCGGCAGTAATGTCGATTTGAACGGTATCAAAGTTGTCAGTGCAGGCGGTTGGAATGAAATGCTTTATGTTGTGTATTCCGGTATCAAGGATTCTGATGTGCTCGGCGTTTCCTACAGCGGTGCAGTTTCCGGTTCACTGAAAGGCGATGATTTTGAATATCTCGTAAGAGATACCAACAACGGACTGCGAGTTGACATCCCCGGTGTGCCGGCCGGAACTTATTCTGTATCACTGACAACTGCAAAGGGTGTTATCACACAGAGTGGACTCGAAGTCAATGCACAGGACCGTTCCGGTTATGCACATTATAATTATAGTGAAGGTGTCGGCGGATATACGGATAAGGGTACACTCAAATCCAATGCAATTGTACTCTATGTTACAGATGATAATAAAGATACAGTATCAGTTACATCTAAAGACGGCACAACGGTTAAGGGTATCGGTAATATTCTGAACTCTGCCGGTCAGGACATCGGAGGCGGAAAGACTTCCAACGGCGGTGCAAAGCCGAATTCTAACAACGGTATCATCAAGAAGCTTGCAGAAGACGGTACACCGCTTGTTGTCAGAATTATAGGCGATGTTAAAGCTCCATCCGGACTGACGGCTTATGATTCCACTGATTTTGGCGGTTCAGTCGGTGACAATGGCTATATGGCAAGAATGAAATCCGGTAAAGATATTACGATTGAAGGTATCGGCTCGGATGCATGTGTAAACGGATGGGGATTCCATTTCATGGCAGAATCTGCTGCACCAGATTTCGGCAAGAGCTTCGAGATTAGAAATATTTCATTCAAGAACGTTCCGGAAGACTGTGTCGGTATGGAAGGCGTTCAGGAAAGTTCTAAACTGACTGCTCCGGTGGAAAGATGCTGGGTGCATAACTGCGAATTCTACAAGCCGACTATCAGTAAACCGGCAGAATCAGACAAAGCCGGCGGTGATGGTGCATGTGATTTCAAGAGAGGTTTATATTTCACAAACAGCTATTGTTATTATGAAGGCTATCACAAGACGAATCTGGTTGGTGCATCTGACAGCAATCTGCAGTTCCATCTGACCTATCATCATAACTACTGGAACAAGTGCGAATCCAGAGGCCCTCTTGCACGTCAGGCAAATATTCACATGTATAACAATATTTTCAGCGGTCAGACAAGCTACTGCATGAACCCCAGAGCCAATGCCTATATCTTCTCGGAATATAATCTTTTCGAGAACTGCAAGAATCCGATGCAGGTAAAATTAGGCGCAGTCAAGAGCTATAAAGATGTTCTGAACAACTGCAAGGGCAGTACAGACGGTACAGTGGTATCTGACAAGAATCAGAAAGTCAATACCGACTGCCAGTATGCAAACTTTGATACAAATTCTTCTATCTGCTATATTCCTTCCGGAGATTATTTCCTCCAGACAGATACTTCCAAACTGGCTTCTTATTTTGAAACCTACGGCGGTACAATGGATGAAACCAAAGTGGTAAACGGCACTACTTCTGCGGATACTTCTTCCACAGAAACAACGCCTGTTTCTCAGCCGGATAAAATCGCCGGTGATGTAGATGCCAACGGCATACTGGATGCCAATGATGTTATCATGTTGCAAAAATATCTCCATGGCAATGCCAAGCTGACCAATGGTGCACAGGGAGATTTTAATCAGGATGGCATTATCAACATCTATGACTTGCTGCTGATGAAGCGTGAGCTTCTTCACAAATAACCAATCCCCTTTAAAAAATCTCCTGAAACTGGTGAATTACCAGTTTCAGGAGACTTTTTTATAATACACAAGATATTTTTCATGTTATGTCGTGATTATGGATAATTTATGAACAAACAATGATTTGAAACAAATTCTTAATCTTTTTTCAATAGAAAAAGGCTGTTTTTTACATAAAAGTATTGACTTTGTTGTCATTTTTTGATATACTTTAGATAAAATTATTCTGCATCATGGCAGAGAGAGGGGAATTTTTTATGAAAAAGCATACGGTTTCTGCACTGACACTTGCACTGTGTCTGCTGAATTCCGGAACATCTGTGGCACAGATTGCAGTATCTGCCGCAGATACTGCGCTTACTTACGGCGTTCTGAACTATCAGGCCGAAAACGGAGGCATTACTATTACCGGATGCGATGCCAAAGCCGAATCTGTCGAGATTCCGTCAGAAATTGACGGAATGCCGGTGACCAAAATCGGCGCAACGGCATTCTATGGCTGTGCACTGACTTCTGTTGTAATTCCGGAAGGCGTTACGGATATTGCATCCGGTGCATTCTGGCACAGCAAAAAACTGACAGAAGTTTCACTGCCGTCTACCCTGACTACAATCGAACGCTTTGCATTTAACGACTGTCCGTCCCTGATTTCCATTTCCTTTCCGGAAAGCCTGACCACTGTCGGAAACAGTGCTTTTACAGATACCGCATGGCTTGCCCAGCAAAAGACAGAATCGCCTTTTGTAACGGCCAATCATATTCTGATTGATGCGACTGCAACTGTAACTAACGTCCTTGATGAAATGGAGGCCGAAAATGACCGCCGTGCCCAGGCAATCGAAGATGCTAAAAACTGGGAACGTGCCGGAATACTTACTAATCAGGAAGGCTATTTTCCGGAACTGAATAAAAAAGCAACACTTCTTTCTGATGCATCAGACGGCATAGCATTTGCACTTCTTGACCAGAACGGAAATGAAGTCTACACCAATGTTTCTCAGCCAAAAGGCTTCGATGCGGATTCCGGTGATATGGTGCATATCCTTGATTTTTCTGAATTTACACAGGAAGGCATTTATACACTCAAAGCCGAAACAGGCGAAACTTCCAGAGAATTCCGGATTGGTGTGCTGGATATTTATTCCGGTCTGGTCTATGATGCGCTGAATTATTTCTATCAGAATCGTTCCGGCATCGACATCGAAGAACAGTATATCACTTCCGGAAATCCTGCCGAACTTGCCCGTGCAGCCGGACATGTTTCGGATATTGCAGAAATCCAGAGAATCTGGGGCTATCCCACTTCCGGAACACAGGATGTTTCCGGCGGATGGTATGATGCCGGCGACCACGGAAAATATGTTGTCAACGGAGGCGTTTCCCTCTGGCTGATGCAGAATCAGTATGAGCGTGCCCATCTGAACGGTACGGATGATGCTTATCAGGACGGCGCAATGAAAATTCCGGAAAACACAAACGGCGTTAATGACATTCTGGATGAATCCCGCTGGGAAATGGAATGGATGCTCAGAATGATTGTACAGGACGGCGATTATCAGGGAATGGCCTATCACAAAGTACATGACATCAAGTGGACTGCGCTGGCAACTGCTCCCGCAGAAGATACCATGTCCAGAATCCTGATTCCGCCGACAACCGCAGCGACTCTGAATCTGGCGGCCTGCGGTGCGCAGGCATACCGTATATGGAAAGATATTGATTCGGATTTTGCGGAAAGATGTTTGAATGCTGCTGAAAATGCCTATACTGCTGCAAAAGCTCATCCGGAAATGTATGCATCTTCTGCTGAATACGGCGGTGGCGGTGCGTATTCTGATGATGTTGTCACAGATGAATTCTATTGGGCAGCATGTGAATTATATGCATCCACCGGAAAAGAAAATTATTATTCTGATTTGCAGAATTCTGACTTTGCATTCGCCGTTCCGTCCGACCTCAGCGGAGGAGAAGCCGATAACCTGCCCGGCAGTTTCGACTGGGGACATACATCCGCACTCGGCTCGATGACCCTTTTGCTTCATGACGAAATTCTGAATCAAAATGAAAGCCAGATGCTGAAATCCAATCTGAAAGAAACAGCGGATTATTACCTGTATCTGGAAGAAAATCAGGGTTATGGACTGCCCTATCAGGCAAATCCGGACGGTGGTTATGTCTGGGCATCCAATTCATTTGTATCTGATAATGCGATAGTTCTGGCTTATGCCTATGACCAGTCTCAGGATAAAAAATATCTGAATGGCATGGTCGGAGCAGTGGATTATCTGCTTGGCCGGAATCCTCTGGATTATTCTTATGTGACCGGTTATGGCGTTCACAGTGTACAGTATCCGCACCATCGCTGGTGGGCAAAGTCGATAGATTCTGATTATCCCAAAGCCCCGTGCGGTGTACTGGTCGGCGGTGCGAATACCGGCCGTGAAGATTCCGTTGTGAAAACAGCTTGGGAAGGTTTGGAAATTCCTCCGCAGAAAGCCTATCTTGATGATATTCAGGCATATTCTGTTAATGAATGTGCTGTAAACTGGAATTCTTCGCTTGCTTGGACAATTTCCTATCTGTG
>JAFRMZ010000122.1 GCA_017430465.1 Oscillospiraceae bacterium | reverse complement strand
GGCTCATCAAGCAATAACATTTTCCTTGTGGCGCAGAGTGCTCTTGCCAGCAGAACCCTTTGCTGCTGACCGCCGGAAAGCTCACGGTAACAGCGTTTTGCAAGATGAGTGATTTCCAGTTTTTCCATCATATCAGAAGCCAGTTTCTTTTCTTCCTGCGTATAAAACGGCCGGAGTCCGCATCGGTTCATGCATCCGGACTGTACAATTTCCCGTACAGAGGCCGGAAAATCTCTCTGCACAACCGTCTGCTGAGGAAGATAGCCGATTTCATTTCTTCCGACCGATTCGCCAAAGTTGATTTCACCGTTTAACGGAGATTTCAGCCCCAAAATTGCTTTCATCAGGGTGCTTTTTCCCGAACCGTTTTCGCCAAGAATACAGAGATAATCCCCCTCACGGATGATGAAATTCAAGTTCCGGACAACAATGCCCGTTTCATAGCCGAGGTCAGCGTTTTTACATTCTATCTGCATCTTGCTCATATCAGTTCAGAGCCTCTTTCAGAACTTGCAGATTGTCCTGCATGATGGTCAGATAGCTTGCACCGCCGGCAATGGCATCCGCATTCACCGACTGCATGGAATTGAGGACGGCTATCTGCTGGTTTTTGTTTTCTGTACTGGAGATAATCGCATTTGCAATGGAATTGTCTGCATTTTCGATAGTGAAAACAGTGTCAAGCTGTAATTCGTCAAGTTTTTCGGCAAGAAAAGTAATTGTCTCGAAGCTGGCTTCTGTTTCGGCAGAACAGCCGACAAAAGCAGCATAATAATCTATTCCGTAGTCATCCACCAGATACCGGAAAGGGAATCTGTCACCGAATACGACAGTTTTTACAGAGGCGGAATCTGCCATATCTGCAAAATCTTTGTCGAGTGCATCAAGCTTTTGGGTATATGCTTCCAGATTGGCACGGTAAGTGTCAGCCTGTTCCGGCTGGAGTTCGCAGAGCGTATCGCAGAGAGCCTTGCAGATGATTCCGGCATTTCTGACAGAAAGCCATACATGCTCATCATATTCGGTTTCTTCTTCAGAATCTGCATCTTCTTCCTCGGCTTCGGCCTCCATGCCTTCCTTGATTTCTTCTTCTTTAACAGAATTGCCGATAATATCCATTAATCTGATAACTTTCATATTCGGATTGCTCACTTCCCGAAGGGCATCATCTACCCAGCTTTCAGACTCTCCGCCGATGTAGACAAACATGTCACATTCTGAGATAGTAATCATATCCTGCGCATTTGGTTGATAGGTGTGCAGTTCCAGTCCGCTGTTGAGCAGATAGGTCAGTTCAATATTGTCATCCTGTCCGCCGAGGAGTTCCTTTGTCCAGTCATATTCCGGAAACAGAGTGCAGACAATGCTGAGTTTATCCGGTTTCTGGCTGACAGCACCGGCTGTATTTCCGGCACTGCATCCGGTAAAGAGGACGGCAGTCACGGCAGACAGGGCAAGCAGTTTCTTAAACATGGAATCAAGTCCTTTCTGATTCAGAAATGAAAATCATTTTCAATTTTTAGCTCTTAACTTGCATTATAGCATATTTTTTTAAAGTTGTCAAGTGAATTTTCCGTTTTTTTCGCACTTGACTTTTTTTGTGATTTATGCTATAATAAATACACTTAGTTTTTCATTTTTCATTAAGAAAGGACAATCTATTATGGCACAGAAAATTCCGTATAAAATCTATCTGAGCGAAGACGAACTCCCCAGACAGTGGTATAACGTCCGTGCAGATATGAAAATCAAGCCTGCACCCCTGCTTAATCCGGCAACCGGAAAACCCGTTACTCTGGAAGAATTAAGCAATATTTTCTGTACAGAACTGGCAAAGCAGGAACTGAACAATGATGATGCCTATATCGACATTCCGGAAGAAATTCTTAGTTTCTACAAGATGTACCGGCCGTCCCCCCTGACAAGAGCCTATTTTCTGGAGAAAGCTCTTGATACCCCTGCCAAGATTTATTATAAATTCGAGGGAAACAACACTTCCGGAAGCCATAAGCTCAACAGCTCGATTGCACAGGCATACTATGCCAAACAGCAGGGGCTGAAAGGCGTTACAACCGAAACCGGCGCAGGACAGTGGGGAACAGCCCTTGCAATGGCCTGCTCCTACTTCGGTCTGGACTGCAAAGTGTTTATGGTGAAATGCTCCTATGAACAGAAACCTTTCCGCAGAGAAGTGATGCGGACTTACGGCGCAAATGTAACGCCCTCTCCGTCTGAAACTACCGAGGTAGGCCGTAAAATTCTGGAAGAATTCCCCGGTACAAGCGGTTCTCTTGGCTGTGCAATTTCCGAAGCCGTGGAATGCGCCGTCACAAACGAGGGCTACCGCTATGTGCTCGGCTCTGTATTGTCGCAGGTGCTTCTGCATCAGTCAATTATCGGTCTGGAAACAATGACCGCCTGCGATAAATACGACATCAAGCCGGATATTATTATCGGCTGTGCAGGAGGTGGGTCGAATCTCGGCGGGCTGATTTCTCCGTTCATGGGAAGAAAGCTCCGTGGTGAGGCCGATTATAGATTCATTGCAGTAGAGCCGGCTTCCTGCCCGTCCCTGACACGGGGAAAATATGCCTATGATTACTGCGATACCGGAAAAGTCTGCCCGCTTGCCAAAATGTACACGCTCGGAAGCGGATTTATCCCCTCTGCAAACCATGCAGGCGGTCTGCGCTATCACGGTATGAGCAGTGTGCTTTCCGAACTCTATGATGAAGGCCTGATGGAAGCAAGAAGTGTCGAACAGACCGCCGTTTTTGCCGCTGCCCAGCAGTTCGCAAGAATCGAAGGCACACTCCCTGCACCGGAAAGCAGTCACGCAATCAGGGCTGCGATTGATGAAGCTCTCAAATGCAAGGAAACCGGCGAAGAAAAGACAATCCTGTTCGGTCTGACCGGTACAGGCTATTTCGATATGGTAGCTTATCAGAAGTTCAATGACGGCCTGATGACGGATTATATCCCGACTGATGAGGATTTGGCAAAAGGCTTTGCCAATTTGCCGGAGGTAAAATAATACATGGGCAAATTAAATATCATCGGCACGGCAGAAAGAAACATCCCGTGCAATGCGGTGCACATCTATCTTGCTTTCATGGCAGGAGGTGCATCAGTTCCCGAAACTTCCCAAAAAGCTATGCAGAACTGCGACAGCTTTCTTTCCCTGCTTCAGGAAAATCAGATTGCTGTTTCTGAAATCCATCTGGAAGAAGTAAGAACAGAGAAATCCTATTCCAAAAAAGAAGAATATTATTCCGTGCGAAAAATCCGGCTCGACTTTCCGTTTGATATGGCTCTGCTGAATCAGCTTGATTTCTGGATTCAGAAATCTGCGTTTAATATTATCATGACAACAGAGTTTTATATCTCCAATCTGCCAGAAGTCCGGAAAGCACTTCTGAAAGAAGCCGTGGAAGATTCCAGACAAAAAGCCGAAATGCTCGCCGAAGCCATGCATCAGAAAATCACCGGCTTGGAAGAAATCATCATGGACAGAAATTTCAGAAATCAGAATGATGAATTTGCTGTTCCGGCCTGCGCCTGTCCTGACCAGCTAAGAGGAAAATCCGTTTCCAATGCGCTGAAAGCTCCCGAACAGAAAGAATCTGAACGGATTGAAATTGTCTGGAATATCGAATAATTAATAGAATCCTGTCGAAAAACTCCCGTTTTTTACGGGAGTTTTTCTGATTTATACGGAATTTGCTGTTCCGGAATATTAAATTTCTGTTGAAATTTACGTTTTTGTAAAATATTCCAAAAAAAGCTTGACAAAATGTCAGGAACATGATAAAATGATGGTATTAACAGCAATCTGTCGCTGACATTCAAAATCATGGAGGGATTTTTTATGGAAAAAATTATCGGGGGTATCAAGCGTGACTGCTATCCCGTCACCCCTGCCCAGATGGTGCACATGTATACATTACAGCTCAGCCCGTCTGATGAAATTGTCAATATCGGAACAGGTCAGTTTTTTCAGTTTGAAATGAATATTTCCGCACTCAGAGAAGCTCTCAACAGAGCTCTCGAACGATGCGAATCTATGCGCCTGCGCCTCTGGAAAGACCCCGAAACTGGTGAGCTCTGGCAGTATGTCATGCCTTATAAAAATCAGTATTTTGAATATTATGACTTCTCCGCATGGAATGAAAATAAGGCGCATGAAGTGATGCAGAAATGGACTTCCCAGCCGTTTGATACCTATCGTGGAGAACTTTCCAGAATCGTCATTGTCTCCATGCCGGACGGCTATAACGGTTTTTATCTGAATGTGCACCATGTCTGCATGGACTCCGCCTCGGTGATTGCATTCGTGAAAGATGTCATGTCAATTTACTGCTATTTGATGTATGATATGCCGTATCCGTCCCCGATGACTTCTTATATCGAAGCTGTCAAAAAAGATTTGGAATATGACGGAAGCAAAAAACAAGCCCGTGATATGGCCTACTGGCACGGGAAATTTGCTGAACCTGAACCCATGTATACAGATTTTACCGGCTTTGGAAGATTACAGGAACTCCGCCAGAAAAGTGGAAATCCCAATCAGAGATGGGGACTTCTGCCGACTCCCGATGCGCAGGGGAATACTATCGTGTATGAACTCAGCAAAGAATCAACAGATAAAATTCTGCATTTCGCTGAACAGTATGATATGCCCGTCAGTGTGGTGATTCTCCATGCTATCCGGACAGTGCTTTCTAAATTCAATCATAATGAAAAAGATATTACTATCAAGAATTTTGTGAGCAGACGTTCTACGGTTTTAAATAAAAAATCCGGCGGTGTCAGAATGAACTGCTTCCCTCTGCGGACTGTTGTCGAACCGACTGCCACTGTTCTGGAATCTATGAAAATTATCAAGAAAGAACAGCAGGATATGTTCCTTCATGCGGATTATTCCACACTGCGGTGCTATTATGAACAGCGTATGCATTACGGCGGTGCAGAGGGTGCTGTTTACGAAAGCGTTGCCTTTACCTATCAGCCGGCAAGTGCCAAAAGCTTTGTCCCGTATCTGAAAGATATCGGATTCAAAAGCAGATGGTATACAAGCGGACGCCAGCCTATGCCGATGTATATCACCGCCATGCACCGCCCCGGTGACGGCGGATTGAATTTCTATTTCGGCTATCAGACAGCATCGGCATCGCCGGAAGAAATCGAATTTCTGTATTATTTTACCGGCCGTGTGCTGTTCCGGAGTATCGAAAACCCCGAAAAGACCGTGCAGGAAATTATTGATATGACTTGAATTTATCAGGAGGTTTTGCATTATGTTTGAAAATTTAAAAGAATTAATCTGTAGTTATGTAGAAATCAATCCGGAAGAAATTACGGAAAATTCCAGATTTTCCGAAGATTTAGGCTTCAATTCCTATGATTTTGTCTCCATGCTCGGCGATGCCGAAGAAGAATTCGGGATTGAAATCAGTCAGGATGAGGCTTC
>JAFRMZ010000121.1 GCA_017430465.1 Oscillospiraceae bacterium | reverse complement strand
TTTCCTGTTCTTCCTGCGCCTTGACGACATCACTTTTATTGGTATATTCAATCAAATATTCCGTCAGTGCGCTGGTGTAACCGATGGCACTGTTAATCAGATTGTTGTCTGTATCGTCATTGGGACGGATAATGCCGGAAATTTTGATTTCCAGTGCATTCTCAAGAAGATTTTCTATTTTTTCGGTATTTTTGGAATCTATCTTCTGGAATAAGCCGTCTTTATTTTCTTCGTACATGTCACATTCAGGAATTAGATAAAATTTCTGACTGCATATTTCCGTATAACTGATTTTTCTGGAATCAAGGGAAACTTCTTCGCCGTCCTTGACTTGTTTGATAATATCATCATATTCATCTGACGGAAAAAAGCCAAGCTGATACAGTGTTGTCATCGGAATTTCGTTCTGTTTATCCAGCACAAGCACAACTTCGTTATAGGCAGATGGCATAGAGCCATATAAAATATCATAATGGTCCGTGATAGTCGGACTGACAAGTGTGCCTTCCGCACCGGGCATGAGCTGTTCAAAATGATTTGCGCTTGCGGAAAATGTACTGCTGGTGAAACTGGTGGTCAGCATCATGTTGACCATATAATTATTATCATCAGAAAGCGTGCTTCCGTCCGTGTTGACAAGCGTATCATTTTCATCATAAGTATAGACATTGAACTTGGTATCATAATTATAGACAACACCGTTTTCGCCGATATATTTATTGATTTCACTTTCGGGGTCATCCAGATATTTCTTGAAATCCGTCAGATTATTGGACTTGATGCTTGTCTTGAATGCGGAGGCCATTTCCAGATTACTGCCATCTGAATAGACTCCGTCAAGCTTATGGTCAGCTTCTCCTAGAATTTTTTCTTTTTTCTTATCCTGTCCGGAAAGCATCAGGGAAGTAAAATCAAATGACTGCGCCTCGATGGAAATCGGATAGGCGGTCATGGTATCTTTCTGCAAATCTTGAATATAAGTATTCACACCGTTGGAAAGCGACAGAATCAGCGCAATGCCAATAATGCCGATAGAACCGGCAAACGCAGTCAGAAGCGTTCTGCCTTTTTTCGTCCGGAGATTATTAAAACTCAAACCGAGTGCAGTCAACGGAGACATAGAAGATTTTCCCATATTTTCATAATGACCAGCCTGTTCTGTTTCAGAATTGAACGGCATGGAGTCTTCACGGATTTTTCCGTCTTTGACTTTGACGATTCTGGTTGCGTATTCATAGGCAAGTTCCGGATTATGCGTTACCATAATAACAAGCCGGTCTTTGGCGACTTCTTTGAGCATTTCCATCACCTGCACGCTGGTATCGGAATCCAGTGCGCCGGTTGGCTCGTCTGCGAGAAGAATTGCTGGATTGTTAACCAAAGCTCTGGCGATGGCAACTCTCTGCATCTGACCGCCGGACATCTGATTCGGCTTTTTATGAATCTGTGTACCAAGTCCGACTTTTTCGAGAGCTTCTTTGGCACGCCGTCTGCGCTCCGCTTTGGAAATGCCTGAAATTGTCAGAGCTAATTCCACATTGGCAAGTACAGTCTGATGCGGTATCAGATTATAGCTCTGAAAAACAAATCCTATGGTATGATTACGATAAGAGTCCCAGTCTCTGTCTTTATACTGTTTTGTTGAAATGCCGTTGATAATCAAATCACCGGAATCATATCTGTCAAGCCCGCCTATAATGTTCAGCATTGTCGTTTTTCCTGACCCAGAAGGGCCTAAAATTGCAACAAATTCATTATCACGAAAATTCAGGCTGACATCATCAAGAGCTGTCTGCACCAAATCGCCGGTAATGTACTGCTTTCGGATATTTTTAATCTGAAGCATAAATCATAAACTCCTCCCATATTATTTTTCTATTTTTGTATTTTTTTATTATAGCACATATTTGTGAATTTTTCAATACTAAATTGTCAAAAAAACAGCAAATTAATAAAAAGTCCCCCTGACGGAAACTGTCAGGGGAGACGGCATGATATTTTATTTTGAAACAGATGTATTTCTTTCGACACGGTCAACAGCAATCCCTTTTGTATTTGTCCCGATATGACAGGCAATACTGCATGACAGAGGACGATACTGCACAATATAATCCGGAAAGGCTTCCTGTACAGTTCCGACCCATTCTTCGGCATCTTGTTTTTTTTCAAATGTTCCGGCAGTGTTGATAGTCAAATGTTCCGGCGGAACAGAAGCATATTTTCCGACTAAATCATTTCTGACAGCTTCTATCATGATAGATTCACATTTTTTCATGCCTCTTGCTTTTGCAAAAGCATCCAGTTTTCCGCCCTGAATTTTCAGAACAGGCTTGATACCGAGCACTGTTGCGATAGCTGCGCCTGCGGAAGTAATTCTTCCGGTTTTTACAATGCGCTGAAGACTATGCAGAGTGATGTAAATATCATTCATATAAGCGTTATTTTCCAGATTTTCTTTTATCTGTTCTGCGGTAAGGCCTTTTTCAGCCAGATATTTTGCATCATAGACGGAATCCAGCAGTGTCAGGGAAATACGGTGATTATCCACAACGTGAATTTTCCCGTCATACTCCAGTGCCAGTCCCTTAGCAGTTGCACATGCGCCACTGAGTCCGCTTGTCATAGGGATATAGACAATCTCATCATAGCCGTCTGCAAGAATATCATCCCACATTTTCAGGAGCATATCCGGTGACGGCTGAGAAGAAGATATTTCTCTGTTTTCGTTTAGTGCCTGATACAACATTTCATGAGATAAATTTACTTCTTCGAGATAATCCTTTCCGTCAATGATGACAGGCATCGGAAGGACAAAAATCCCGTTATTTTTACCTTCTTCTAATGTAATACCGCTGTTTGTATCGGTCATCACTGCTGTTTTCATTGTGAAACCTCCGAGCTTTTATTTGATGAATCTTTATTTTATATTATATCAAATTATGAGATATTTGTCAAGCAATAAATAAAAACAGGCTTCTGTACTTGAATGACAGAAG
>JAFRMZ010000120.1 GCA_017430465.1 Oscillospiraceae bacterium | reverse complement strand
TATCCGTTCTTCGCTTCTGCCGAATCTGGTCAAGGCAGTTTCGGAAAATCTGCGTTATTACAGTGAATTCTCAATTTTTGAGGGCGCAAGAGTTTTCTTCGACAGAAACTATGTTTCCAATTATGACCAAACTGAAAAACTCCCTGAACAGAGAAAGCATATCGGCGGTGCATTTACCGGCGATTATAAGAATATTTCCGTTCTGTTCCGTCAGGCAAAGGGCGTACTCGAAAATATGGCGAGATATACCCACATGGAAGCCCTGAGCTTTAAACAGGAATCCAAACCCGTCTGGGCTGATGATGTCGTATGGCTGAATATTTTCCGTGGTACGGAAAAAGTCGGGGATTTTGCCCTCCTGTCGAAAAAATCTGCTCTGGAATGCGGTATCAAGAACAATGCAGTCCTGCTGTTCGAGATGGATACCGAACTGCTGAAGCCGTTTACTTCCAGAACAAATGAATTCACGCATCTGCCGGAATATCCGCTGATGGATTATGACTTGTCCATGCTGGTCGATGATGCCGTTAAATGGGAAGAAATCAAATCTGTTATTCTGACAAAGAAAACTAACGGCAGTTTGTTGCAGTCCGTTTCTTTCGTGGAAGAATACAAGGGTAAGCAAGTACCCGAAGGCAAAAAGTCTGTTACAGTACGTCTTGTCATCGGTTCTCTGGAAAAGACGCTGACTTCCAATGAAATCGAAGCTTGCGCCGAAGGCGTTACCAAAGTTCTGCGCAAAAAACTCAATGCAGAACTGCGTTCTAAATAATTTTTTAGTATATTTTATGCACTCTTTGACTCTCAAAGAGTGCATTTTTGTCATAAAGTCATAAAAAACCATTGACTTTGATGAAATTCTATGCTATAATAAAACTACAGACTGCTGAAAATTTTATCAAAACGGAGGATTGCTATGGAAAAAATCATTACGCAGGAAGACATCCGCCAGCTTACCGAAAAAGGACTGAAAATTGCAGATGCCGTTACCGAAGATATGAACATGCAATATCAGGATTCTGAAAAATATAAAGAAAAATATGAAAATGTACTCAAAAGAGTAAAAGCCCTGCTCGACTCGGAAAAATAACAAGAAAGTGAGGTCTCGTCAATGCCGAATACAGATAAAAAATATCTTGAAAAAATAAGCGGACTGAAATCTGTCATTCAGGAACTCGGTATAGCAGCAAGCCAGCTCTGCACCGAAAATGAACAGAAAACAAAAGAACTGGAAACCCTCAAGGCACAGTATGAATCCAGAATCTTCAAGCTGGAAACACAGCTGAAAGAAGAACAGGAAAAATTTGCTATCGAGAAATCCAATTTTAAATCAGAAACGCTTTCTTATAAACAGGAAGTCGCCGTATTTCGCCAGCTCGCCGAAACTCTGAAAGAAGAAAAAGACAGATACAAGAAAAAAAAAGAAGACTTGCAGAAAAACGAAGAAGAAAACAGGCAAAAGCAAGAAGAAAATCTCAGAAAGGCGGATGAACTTCTCGCAAAGGAAGAACAGCTTGCCTCTGAACATACTGCCCTGAATGAGAAAATCAGCGAACTGGAAGAAATTGTTAAACGTGAAAAAGAAGAAAAACAAAAGCTGAAAAAAGACCTCACGCAGGATAAAGCCCATCAGGAGAAACAAACTGCCGAACTGCAAGCTAAAATTCAGACACTACAAGAACAAAATAAAAACCTTGAAGAATTCCGGAAACAGCCGGATGTCACTGTTGCACTCAGCAAACAGATTGAAGAAATCACAAATCAAAATCAGACACTTTCCAGACAGGTCGAGGAGCTTACTGCCCAGAATGCGCAGATAGAAACGCTTTCCAGACAGGTCGAAGAACTTACTGTTCAGAACACTCAGCTAATAAAACAGCAGTCTGCACCCGCTGAACCTGCTGAACAGATTGACAATGCCCTGAAACTCCAGCTCGAAGAAATTTCCAAAGAACGGGATATGCTTAAAAATAAGCTGGAATATCTCTATACAGCATCGCTCAATGATACTGAAGAACAGAAAAAAGTACTGCCTAAAAAAACTGAAATTGCAGAATCTGCTGATGATGAATCTGTTCAGGAAACAGAACCTGTCAGCATTCCCGCATAATACCTAAAATGCCGTATTCTGCGATACGGCATTTTTTTTATTTCTGATACAGTTCCGCAACAGCACATAGCTTTTCTGCAAATTCCGCACGTACATGCTCTGGAGCAATGATTTCCATATCTGAACCGTATTTCATGACCCATCTGTAAAAGCCGTGCCCGATGCCGATTTTTGCCCGTATCAGAACTGTTTCTGGAGAATCGGAATCTAATACGCTGGCATATCTGCCGAACTGTTCCAGCATATCATCCAGCAGAAAACGCTTGATTTTCAGGGTAATAAAAGTAAATTCTTCCGGTTCAAAAATATCCAGCACAACGCCGTCAGGTCTGGAAAGAAACGCCTTGACGGCTGTCTGCTCTCCGGCAGTGATGCGCTTCATGCGGTCAATGCGATATGTGCGGATATTCTGCGAGGCTTCTTCCAGACATTTCAGATAAAATCTTTCATTGAAATAAATTACTTTGCAGGGAATCATATCACGCCGTTTACTGTAATAGTGAATCTGCTTGTGTGTATCATATTTGCCGTACTCGAAATTGATTTTTCGTTTCTGAGAGATAATCTTGTGTACCTTTTCGAGATTTTCCAGCAGGTTCAGTGACGGTGATGCCTGACTGTTCAGTGCTATCTGACTGATAAGCTGATGAACCTCCTCGGCGGAGCATAACCCCTCGAATTTCTTGATTAATCTCTGTTTCTGCCCGTCTGACAGAAATTTGTTGATGCTGACCGAATCCACAATAAACCGGATTTCATTGAACGTAAAGCCTTTCTTGATAAGATAATATTCTGCCGTATTGTGTGCCCCACGGCTGACCTGAATGTTATGTCCTGTTGTCTGCAAACGGCTGATGTCCCTCCGGATGGTCAGAGCTGAAACATCTCCTAAATTTGTCTGGCTGGCAAGATAATTTTGAATGTCCCGTATGGTGACTTTCTTTTTTTCATCTGTATGACTGGTAAGATATTCTAAAATATAAATAATTCTTTCGTGTTCCATAAGAAAACTCCTTTATAGTTTTTTTGAAAAATTTTTCCAGTTATGCAGTTTCTGAACATCTGATATGCTATAATAATAACATGATATAGATGATATAAATCCCGTTCTGCCGGCTGTGGGGACGGACGGCAGAACCACCAAATTTTGAGTCCAGAAAAGAGTGATATACTTTATGAGTATCGAATACAGCAAATCCGGAAAAGTCCTGATAAAATGTACTGATGATGAAGAATCCGTCATCGTTCCGGATGGTGTCACGCAGATAAAAGCCAAAGCCTTTACAGGATGTACAAATCTGAAAAGAATCATTCTTCCGGAAAGTCTGAAAAATATCGGTGTATCCGCATTTGAGAAATGTACTTCTCTGAAAAAAATAGTTCTTCCGTCTGGCATTACAAGAATCTGTTCGCAGACATTCTTAAACTGCCAAGCTTTGGAAGAAGTCATTCTGCCGAAAAATCTATGCAAAATTGGTGACATGGCATTTACTGCCTGCACTTCTCTGCAAACTATCCGGATTCCAGATACTGTCAGACAGATAGATTCTTATGCGTTCAGCAGTTGTGATAATTTGCATGAACTTCAGTATAGAAACCTCAAAATCCGCATGAAATTCACTGAGTGGAATGAAT
>JAFRMZ010000119.1 GCA_017430465.1 Oscillospiraceae bacterium | reverse complement strand
CTCACAATCGCCTGAATTGTAGATAACGCCGCCCTTTTCGCCTGCCTTGTTGTTGGTGAACTTTGTATGACTGATTTTTGCAGAACCGAAGTTTGCAATAACACCGCCGTTACCTGTAGCACCGCAGTTGTTGAACGTGCAGTTTTCCACTGTGAGATTGCCTTCACTGCGGACTACACCGCCCTCAAGAGAGGCACTGCCCTCTGCCTTGATGCCTTTGAGTGTGCATTTTGCATTTTTGCTTACGAATACGACACCCCCCTTGGCTGAATTATAGCCCTTTATGCTGCCTTTGCCGTTGCTGCTGTCGATAATGGTGAGTTCTGCACCGCTTTCCACCGTAATGGCAGAGTGACTGTTGTCTGTGCAGTTGAGTGCAAAGCCGTTAAGGTCGAGTGTTGCCTTTGTGCCTGATGCAACGGAGATAGAATCGGCAATGCTCAGATTGGAAGTGAGCTTATATTCACCGCTGCTGATGATATATTTATTTTCGGTACCCTTGTTTGTCAATTTGCCGATTGCCGAAACAGAAGTGTCTGTTTTTTCACACATGGTAAGGAAATTGATTGTCGAACGTTCTACGATACGGGGATCAACGCTGGTTGATTTGCTGTTTACCCAGTGCTTACGCTGTTGTACTTTCTTTATAACGACCGTTTCGGGCTTGATGTTTTTGCTGAAAATGTCATAAGCCTGAACGCTGTATATCTCGTTATACCATGAATCACCGTATGAACCGCCACGTCCGTCCGAACGGATCGTACTGCCGGCATCGCCCGTTTTATCAGTTCCATTTGTCTTTGATACTTTGCCGTCTGCAAGCAGATATTTTGTATCGGCGGGTATCTCAAAGTTTGCGTCCTGAAGTACTTCCGCAATGGATTTCTTATAGGTCTTGGCATATTTGATGACCTGCTCGAAATCCAGTGCATTTGACCAGCTGTTGTAAAGGGAAGTGTAGGCGGCATTGCTTGCACCCGAAACACTGTCATCACTGGTAATGGCTGCCGTACTGATGACAACATCTTTCTTCTCTGTGGTGAACTGACCGTCTCTGGAGATGAATATACCGCTGCTCATGTCAACGAAATCCTGATACTGTCCGAGAACAGTGAATGTAGAGCCGTTGCCTTCCGCATCTATGAGGAGTCTGCCGAGTTCTTTTTTCTTGGAAGTAATTTCATACCTGTTGGATACGATACCCTTACAGGTTTCTTTCATTGTGGGAGAAAGGCTGGCAAGGAATTCCTCATAATATTCGGAATCCTTGATTTCTCTGAGAGTCTGCTGAGCATCGAGAGAAGCAGTTGCAATCGCATAAGCAGCCATGTAAGTTTCAAGAGTCTTGGTTACATAGGCTTCCACTTCATTTTTAGCCTGTCCCGAGAAGACTGCACCGTGATTTACTGCGAGATAATAGAGAGCTTCATAGAAATTTTTCTCCGAGATGAAGTTTTCACTTCCGCTGATGAAAGAACCGACTTTTGTAAGAGAGCATACCAGTTTGCCTTCAGCCGTCCAATCTTCGCTGGAGCCGCACAGAGCAGCTATCTGAACAAGCTGATCCTGTTCGGGAGCGTCCTTTACTTCCTGCAGTTTATTCTGAGCATCTCTGAACGAATTGGCAAGCTGCTGCATACCGGTTTTGTAAGTGCTGACCGTTGTGATATTCTCAATCGCATCGATTTCACGGGAAAGATTATCATCGGCGTGATTGTTAATATTATCCCGGGCTTTTTTGATTTCGTCGCTGAGTTCCTTAAGCTGTTCGCTGATGTCTTTCATAGAGGGCTGATCCGACTTGGGAGCGATACCGAGAGAATTGGCGATCAACTTGCCGACTTTCTTTCCTAAGCCTACTTTGTTGAGGTAGTTGGCAACGGGAATACTGTCGAATATCTTTTTGGAAAGATCGGGGAGTTTTTCGCCGAGCTTGCTTTTGCCGTAGTCAAAGAGAGATTCAACGGAATCCTGCATAAAATCGTTCATAATGGAACCGATATCCTTTTTCTTGCCTTTTTCTTCGGTCGGTGCAGTGGGGAGAACGACTTCTTCAAATTCCTCATTTTCCTGTTCTGCTTCCTGTTCAGCCTCCAAGACATTTTCTATGGCAATCTGTGAGCCTGTATATCCTGCTGCAGCTACCGGAGTTACTGCCATAGCACCCGATGAAATTGCTGTCAATAATGCCAATGTGATTGCCATTCTTTTTGTCTTTTGATTGCTGTCTGCCTTTTTCATAACTGATTTTTCCTGATTGTTGTCTATCTTTTTCATAACTGATATCTCCTTTGTATTTGTTTTTTTTATTTTTTGTTTCGTTTGGGTTTTGTCCCTCGCTGTGATTATAGAATAACATAAGCCCCAATAAAACACAACTGTCAATTATCATACTATATGTTAGTTATCTGTCAAATGATGTGTAAAACGAAAGATAACTGACACAAAGTATGAAAATTGACTGCTATCTGTTGATAATTCTGTGTTTACAGGTCGGATAAACAGTTATGAAATATGGATTACAGTGCTTTTTTGTATTCAATACACATCATGGTCAGGTCGTCAAACTGTTCCGCACCGCTTACAAAGCCGTCAACGGCATTACGGACATTTTGAAAAGTCTGTTCCAAAGAAATATCGGTTTCTTGATTCAGGGCGGAAAGAAGTCTTTCCATACCGAACATCTGTTCTTTTTCGTCGGTTGCTTCGGGTACGCCGTCCGTGTATAAAAACAGCTTTGAACCCTGTTTCAGCTCCATCTGATACTCTTTGTATTTCATTCTTTTAAGAAAACCTGCCATTGGATCATGATGGTCCTGAAATATCTCAAATTTGCCGTTAGGCTGCATCAGAATCGGGTATTCATGACCGGCATTGGCAGCCGTCAATTTGCCCGTGGATATTTCAAGGATACCGAGCCATACCGTTACAAACATTTTTTCGGGATTGTTGGCACATATTTTGGCATTAACGGCGGTCAGTATCTCGGCAGGACTTTTTCCCATTTCGGCAAAATCCGAAATCATGATTTTTGCGAACATCATAAACAAAGCCGCCGGCACGCCTTTACCCGAAACATCGGCTATTACCATGCACAAATGGTCGTGATCTGTCAGGAAAAAATCATAGAAATCACCGCCCACTTCTTTGGCAGGATTCATGGAAGCATAAATGTCAAATTCCGTCCTGTCGGGAAACGGTGGGAACCGATCGGGCATGGTACCGGTCTGTATCTTGCTTGCCGTCTGCAGTTCGGTGTTGATACGTTCTTTTTCAACTTCTTCCTTGTGTTTTTGTCTGAGTTTTTTCATTCTTGCCGTCCATGTGAGATATGCTACAGCAGCGATTACCAGCAAATCCAGAACAACAAGCACGATATAAAACCATATCTGTTCATAAAATGCCTTGTCCTTGACGATATCGACAGCAACGGTTGTATATTCTTTTCCGTTACTGCCCGTTACTTTCAGGACAAAGCGATAATTGCCGCCGCCGAGATTGGTATAATCCGGCTGCATAAGATTCTTTTGGCTTGCGGTGATAAATCGGTCATCAAAGCCCTCCAGACAATAGGAAATCTGCGGTGTCACCAGCGAATAATTGAAAACATGGCTGTAAATCGTCAATTTCCGAACTTGAGAGGAAATATGGAAATTCCCGTTTTCATCGGGATACAGCTTTTTGCCGTCAATCTCGATACAGGGAACGGCGGCTTTTATTTCAGGCGTATCCTGCACAGCCGTTTCAATATTCACTTTTGTTATGCCTGTATTGCCCGAAATATAGAGATCGCCGTTTTCCGTCAGTTCACTGAAAGAATTGGCAGTAGTAATCCGTGTCAGACCGTTTTCCGTCCCGTAATGAACGGGGGTTATCTCTTTATTCTCCAACATTTGTGATGTCGGCACGACATAAATGCCGTTGCTGCTCAATATCCACATTTCATCCTTGCTGTTTTGAAAAAGGTCAAAATTATTCCGATACGGAAAATTCGTGACAGTTGTTATTTTGTGATTTTCCGTCATGTAAGCAATAGAATCTCCCGTCACAATCCAAAAAACATTTCGTGTTCTGTCTTTTTTGATACTCATGACGGAATCCGAAGTCAAGCCGTCTTTTTTACCGATATTTTCGATATTGCCGTATCCGTCAATGATATAGATGCCGCCATCGTTCAAACCGAGATAAATTTCATTGTTCAAGCCCTCCTCTACACAGAGAATATCTGTATTTTCAATGCCGTTTTCTCTGCCGTAGGATTTTATGATTTTTTTGTTTTTCATAATTTCAAATCCGCCCTCTTCGGCAATCAGGATAGAACCGTCCTTTG
>JAFRMZ010000118.1 GCA_017430465.1 Oscillospiraceae bacterium | reverse complement strand
CATCTACTTCCACATCCACAAGCACATCTACTTCCACATCTACAAGCACATCTACTTCCACATCCACAACACCTGTTACAACTTCCACATCCAGCACATCCGCTACATCTTCCACAACAAAGGCTTCTACAACAACAACAAAGGCTACAACAAAGGCTACAACAAAGGCTGCAACAACAAAGGCTACTACAGCAAACACCGTTGTTGCTTCTTCCTCTCCGAAGACCGGCGTTGCAGACGTTCTCCCGATTGCAGGTGTTGCAGCAGCAGTTGCAGTACTGGGCGGCGTAGCAGTTGTTTCCAAGAAGAAGAACGACTAATTCTGATTCAAAGAACAGCAAGCCTTAATCAGCTTTCTACAGACTCTCTGATATTTCAGAGAGTCTGTTTTATTTCCCCCATTGCCGAAAAAATTATCCGGCTGATGATTGCTTTCATCAGCCGGATAGCTTTATTTTTCGTTATTCCTGCGGTGCATACAGTACGCAAGCGTCATCAGGCTGTCGCCAAGATGGACATTTTCGACAATGACATCAGGATTCGTAATTCTCAAATCAAAATGACTGAAATTCCAGAATCCGGCGATGCCCAGCGAAATCAGCTTGTCTGCTAACTGCTGAGCCGCATCTTTCGGAATACATAGTACAGCGACCTGCGGTTTTCTCTGCCGGCAGAAGCTTTCCAGCGTTTCCATCGGCATGATAGTCAGGTTGGCGGTTGCCGTCCCTGCCAGAAGCGGATTATCGTCAAATATGCCGATTAATTCACATCCTCGTTTCTGAAAATCCAGATGTGCCGCCACGGCTTTTCCCAGATTGCCTGCGCCAATCAGAATGACACCTGTATGTTCGTGTACGCCGAGAATTTCGCCGATAATCTCCCGCAGTTCCCGCACATGATAGCCGTAGCCCTGCTGGCCGAATCCTCCGAAACAATTGAAATCCTGTCGAATCTGCGAAGCGGAAAGTCCCATTCTCTGAGCGAGTTCACGGGATGAAATGCGTTCAATCTTTTCACGCTCCAGCTCCCCCAAAAACCGGTAATATCTGGGAAGCCGGCGAATGACAGGAGTAGAAATCACCTGTTTTCCCATAGTTTCTCCTTACTGCATCAGGGCAGAGAGTCTTGTATTGATTTCTTCTAAGAATTCTCTGGAGTTGACTTTTTTCTTATTTTCGAGTTTGGAGAGCAGATACAGGTCGCCGGTCATGACACCTTCTTCAATGGTCTGGATAGTTGCTTTTTCGAGCTTGTCGGCATAGCTGATTAATTCCGGAATGTTATCCAGTTCTCCTCTTTTGCGGAGTGCACCACTCCAAGCGAAGATGGTAGCAACAGAGTTTGTAGAAGTTTCTTCACCTTTGAGATGCTTATAATAATGACGCTGAACCGTACCGTGAGCGGCTTCAAATTCGTAGACACCTGTAGGGGAAACCAGTACAGAAGTCATCATAGCGAGAGAGCCATACGCAGTAGAAACCATATCGGACATGACATCGCCGTCATAGTTTTTGCAGGCCCAGATATAACCGCCGTTGGAACGGATAACACGGGCAACAGCATCATCAATGAGCGTATAGAAGTATTCGATACTGGCTTCTTCAAATTTGGCTTTATATTCCTGCTCGAAGATTTCGGCAAAAATATCTTTAAATCTGTGGTCATATTTTTTGGAGATAGTATCTTTAGTAGCGAACCACAAATCCTGCTTGAGGTCGAGAGCGTAGTTAAAGCAGGCTCTTGCGAAGCCGGAGATACTGTCATCACGGTTATGCAGACCCTGAATGATGCCGTCCCCTTCAGTAAATTCATGGATGAGCTGACGGGTTTCGTTGCCGTCCTTATCGGTATAGACAAGTTCAGCCTTACCGCCCTGTTTTACCTGCATTTCGGTATTTTTGTAGACATCGCCGTAGGCATGACGGGCGATTGTGATAGGCTTAGTCCAAGTCGGAATATAGGGAGTAATGCCCTTTACGAGAATCGGAGTTCTGAAAACAGTACCGTCAAGAATGGCTCTGATAGTACCGTTGGGAGATTTCCACATTTCGGAAAGGTTATATTCCGGCATACGTGCAGCGTTCGGAGTGATAGTGGCACACTTGACAGCGACACCGTATTTCTTAGTAGCTTCGGCACTGTCAAAAGTGACTTGGTCTTTTGTTTCTTCTCGATGATTCAGACCTAAATCATAGTATTCTGTTTTGAGGTCAACATAAGGTGTGATAAGGATGTCTTTAATCCACTGCCACAGAATACGGGTCATTTCATCGCCGTCCATTTCGACGAGAGGGGTAGTCATTTTAATTTTATCCATCGGAAATTCCTCCTTGAAAATAATTATTTTTTGGCTGACGGGTCAGCAAATATAATTTTGATATTATCTGGAATATACTGATTAATCGCCTGTTCAAACTGCGGGTAGACAGTTTCACGTTTATTGCCGAACACTCCGCATCCGAACGCACCGAGAATCAGCGTATCCGGATTCTGTACGGCGCACAGTCTGATGATATTCTCAATTCTGTGCGCCATGACGAGATTTAACTTTTTCTGCGAAAAGAAAAATTTTGCAAACGTCCGGTTCACCGCCGGACAAGTGACAAAATCGCATAATTCCGGCGATTCCAGAAGATTTCCGGAATTATCCCGAATTATCGGAACATTTCGGGAATATATCATAGAATCTGTATAATCCGGAAGAAGATGCAGTCGGTTGACATGATAATATTTCTTAGCCGTTTTGATAGTATAATACAGCATACTCGCCCGACAGAGGGCTTCTTCCTGAGCGTTTCCGCCGAGAATGTAGCCTCCGCCCGCATACATCGCATTTGCGAAGTTCAGAGCGATAGTTCTGCCCTGTCCGTAATTCAGAACCGCCGTGATAGTATCTGTACAGACCAGATTTTCAGAAACCTGAAACTTCTGGATTCTCTGCACGGGTTCAGCCGTGACATTCTGAAAGACTTCTGACTGCATGTCCAGATAAGAATTTTCTTTGAAAATCTTGTCGTTCTCAAATTTAATTTTTAAAAAATTCATCATCAATTTTAAACAGTACAAGCATCAGAATGATGATTGTACTATAAGTAATCACGTCTTTAAGCGTTGACGACATGTTGGGAAAGATTCTTTTCAGCAGGTCTCTCATGTGAAAATAGACAATTGCTATCAGAACCGCTCCAACAAAATCGGCAGGCGTTCCTTTTCGTTTATTCAAAAATGCAATCATCGCTAACAGCATATTAGCCTCCCAGCCATATCAGAAGTATACAAACAAGCACTGCTGATAAAGCACCAGTAGTTTTTCTGATTTCAGGCGATACACTTGGAACATATTTTTCTAAAAAATAATCCGTTCCATAATAAAATAGTATCATAATAATGATAGCAACAAATCTGATTATTTCTTTTCGCACAAACCACATAAATCTATCCTAAGTTATATAATACCATTGCAGTCACGCAGAAAACAGTTCCTGCAAGAACGCTGATGATTTTTCTGCTAACAGGCGATAGGTTCGGAGCATACGTTTCTAACAGATGTTCTGCTGTCATATAAATTAACGCCACAATCACAATCATAATTGCAAGCGCAATTTCTGTTCCGCTGCAAAGCAGATACAGAAGAATAAATGCGATGATTACAATTATATTTTCTTTCAGCTTCATAAAATATAAATTATTTCAGGTTTTCTCTGGTATAGTCCAGCAGGCCGCCTGCAAGCATAATATCCTTTGTTCTGCCGGTCAGTTCGCAGAGAACCGGAATTTTCTTGCCTGTTGTCTTGTTGATAACATTGAACTGTGTTTCTCCGGCTTCAACTTTGGCACGGATGTCAGCCAGTTCCAGCACATCGCCCTGACTGATAGCATCATAATCGGATTCGTTCACGAATGTCAGAGGCAGAATGCCGGCATTAATCAGATTTGCTCTGTGAATTCTTGCGAAAGACTTCACCAGAACCGCCTTGATTCCCAGATATAACGGCGCAAGTGCAGCATGTTCACGGGATGAACCCTGTCCGTAGTTAGAACCGCCGACAATAATGCTCTTGCCGAGTTCTTTTGCTCTGGTCGGGAAAGTTTCATCACATACGGTAAAGCAGTGCTGGGAAATCGCCGGAATGTTCGAGCGCAAAGGCAGAATCTTCGCACCGGCAGGCATGATATGGTCAGTAGTGATATTATCTTCGACTTTCAGAGATACCGGAGCTTCAATAGAGGCTTCCAGCGGAGCAGTTTCCGGATAAGGCTTGATATTAGGCCCTCTCAGAATTTCCACGTTCGGAGCTTCTTCTTCGGATGCCGGAAGGGCAATCATGTTATCATGAACTGTGAACTTTTCAGGAAGCACGAATTCCGGCATTTCGCCGATTTCTCTGGGGTCGGTCAGATAGCCTGTCACTGCGGAAATCGCTGCGAGTTCCGGAGATACCAGATAAATCTGGCCGTCCTTAGTTCCGGAACGTCCAAGGAAGTTTCTGTTGAATGTTCTCAGAGAAATACCTTTGGAGTTCGGAGACTGTCCCATACCGATACAAGGTCCGCACGCACTTTCCAGAATTCTTGCACCTGCATCAATCATGATGGACAATAAGCCCATATCTGCCATCATATTGAGCACCTGCTTCGAACCGGGGGCGATTGCAAGGGATACATCCGGATGCACGGTCTTGCCTTTCAGAATATGAGCGACTTTCATCATATCCAGCAGAGAGGAGTTTGTGCATGAGCCGATGCAGACCTGGTCAATCTTCATCTTACCGCCCTTTTCTTCTTCGATTTCCTTCACGGATTTGACATTATCCGGAGAATGCGGACATGCTGCCAGCGGTACGAGTTCAGAAAGGTTGATATTGACTTCTTCATCATAAACAGCATCATCATCGGCTTTCTGTTCTGTCCAGACTTCGCCTCTGCCCTGAGCTTCGAGGAACTGTTTAGTAATTTCATCAGACGGGAAAATAGAAGTTGTCGCACCGAGTTCCGCACCCATATTTGTGATAGTGGCACGTTCCGGAACAGATAAAGTCTTGACACCTTCGCCGCAGTATTCAATAACTTTGCCGACACCGCCCTTAACGGATAATCTTCTTAATACTTCTAAGATAACATCCTTGGCAGCCACCCACGGAGAAAGCTTGCCTGTCAGATTGACTTTTACAATCTTCGGATAAGTAATATAATAAGCACCGCCACCCATGGCAACAGCAACATCCAGACCGCCTGCGCCGATAGCAATCATACCGATACCGCCTCCGGTCGGAGTATGGCTGTCAGAACCGATTAAAGTTTTTCCCGGAATGCCGAAACGTTCCAGATGTACCTGATGGCAGATGCCATTGCCCGGACGGGAAAAATAAATGCCGTGCTTCTTGGCTACTGAACCAATAAAACGATGGTCATCCGCATTTTCAAAGCCGTTCTGAAGGGTGTTATGGTCGATATAAGCGACACTTCTTTCAGTACGTACACGAGGCACACCCATTGCCTCAAATTCGAGATAAGCCATTGTTCCGGTTGCATCCTGCGTCAGAGTCTGGTCAATTCTGATACCGATTTCCTGACCTTTGACGGGTTCGCCGTCCACGAGATGCGCACGGAGAATTTTTTCTGTGAGTGTTAAACCCATTTTGATTCATTCCTTTCAAAATAAAACTATAATTCTATTATACTGCAAAAAACATTCTTTGTCAACTATTTCACAAATGAAAAAATGGAAAAAAGCCTTGCTTTTGAAAGCAGGGCTTTGGTGATTACTTCAAATTGATTTTGATTTCAAAATCTTTTCTGCATTTCAGTTTCTTTCCGATTTGCCTGATAAAATAATCTTCATCATCCGGAAAGATTTCCCTTGTGAGCGTTCTGAGCAAATTCAGATGTTCGGGGGATTCTTCGAGGACGATTTCTAGCGTGCTCCAGCCTGATGCAACAGCATCATAGATTTCCTCCAGAACTGCACTGAACAGGTCATATCCATTTATCGCCTGATTTCGGGCGAGTGCACCGGCATCATCAGAAGTCAGCATTTTTTCAAGCAGAGCATACTGTTTTCGGTTCAGGGTGATTTCGTATGTTTTCATAATTTCACTCCAGCTTTAGTTTATCACCAGGACAGAATTTTATTCCTGATAACAGCATGATGTTTAGTCTGCGACATGCGTCAGAATCAGCTCCCTGGTAAGCCTTTGATATAGGGTTTAAGTATCTTCATAATTTTTCCTGTTTGAGTAGGAAAAGTTAGCATTAAAGTATTATTGATTTCAGACCTTGTTTTTGCATTTTTTATAATATTCATAATTTGTTCCTTATGTGAAGAATACACATAAAGTTCCTTTTTAAATAACGCATTGATTGCTTTTTCATCAATTTTAGAAGAAGTCTTTGCAGGTGTACTTGTTTTAGAAGCAGAAATTTTTGAAATAGAAACTGCTCTTTTGATGTTCCTACCGTTTTCTGAGAATTTCTGAATCATAGCATCATAACCACTATCATTACTAATAATTGCAATTATTTCGTTTTTTCCTGTAATTCTTGCAATGTCATTCAGAATTACAATATCCAGTGCATTTTTCAGATTCATGTTTTTAATTTCATCTGAAAGTTTCTGAAATTCAATTTTGGCTTTTGACTGCATCATTTTCTGCACAGTTTCCATATTCAGATTAGGATTATTACTGTAATAAATAATTACAACATCATCAGTTTTCAAAGAGTCAATTCCTTTCAGTCCGCCTGAATTTACATTTTCAAAATCTATATAAATTCTCATTTTTAATCCTTCTTTCAAGTTCAATCTGCGACATGTGTGAGAATCAACTCTCCGATTGCTTTATATAAAGTTTCGTCGTTTTCATATTCTCCGGCAAGAGTGCCGTCATCTTTTTTGAGACTGGTGTTAATATCGACATAATGCACGCCGTAACTGTCGCAGAATGCGAATAACTGTGTATTCCACTCATCAATTTTTCTGGACTGTTCGGCATCCGCATCAGGAATGACATTCAGCAGATAAACAGGCTTGTTATGCTGATTTTGGATAATTGTTACCAGATTTTTCAGTGCACTGAGTGTAGCTTCTGCATCATTCGGATAGCCGTACCAGAGATAAATTGCTTTTGTTTCAGTCACATTCCGGCTGATGCTGTTCATTCTGGATTCTGACATGCCGGTGATGCTGTCTGTAAACACAAATTCTGTTTTGGTATTGTAATAAGCCGTCAGGGGAGAAAATTCCCCGATAAAAGCACTGGTTTCCATGCGGGTATCTTCGGCACGTTCCGAACGCGGTACGGGATTTGTGACTGCTTTTTTATTTTTTGTATTTTTAAGTTCTGTTCCGGTATTTTCAGCAGAGGAACTGCCGACTATTTCATTCTGCCAGTAATCCGGGTCGGATGATGCTGAAAGCATATAAACACCGAATGTTCCGCCGAAAGATAATACTATCAGCAACAACAGCACGCCAAGTTTGAACTGCAAAAACGGTGCGGATTTCTTTTTTTCTATTTTGCCGTGTTTTTTCTTTTTTTTCTTGCTTGTGCCAGCCATAATTTCACTGCCTCCATCTGTAGTTTTGTCTATTAATATTATAACCGAATCTGCTTTATTTTGCAAGGGGTTTTCCTATCTTTTTCATAAAATATTAAAAAATTGTTGCAAAACTGATTTTTCTATAGTATAATAAGAAATAGAAAAAATTTTGCTTTTCTCTATCAAGGAGGACTTTTTATGTGTGGTTTTGTAGGATTTACGAATAAAATCAATGATGCCAATCAAGTAATTGAAAATATGATGGAGGCCATCCGTCACCGTGGCCCTGATGCCGGCGGTAAATATGTCGATGAAGATATTGCCCTCGGTCATCGGAGATTAAGCATTATTGATGTTTCTGAACAAGGCAATCAGCCTCTCTACAGTGAGGACGGCAATCTTGTACTGGTATTCAACGGCGAAATTTATAATTATAAAGAAATCAGAAAAGAACTCAAAAAACTTGGCTATCACTTCCGGACAAAAACAGATTCCGAAGTGCTTCTTTATGGCTATCAGGAATATGGTGCAGATTTGCTTCAGAAGCTGAGAGGCATGTTTGCATTTGTTATCTGGGATAAAGCCAGTAAAACCCTGTTCGGTGCGAGAGATTTTTTCGGAATCAAGCCCCTTTATTATGCCCTGATGGATGATACACTGATGTTTGGTTCTGAAATCAAGGCATTTCTGATGCATCCTGCTTTCATCAAGGAACTGAATACAGATGCACTTGAAGAATATCTTACATTTCAGTATTCCGCAATGGAGGAGACGTTTTTCAAGAATGTATATAAGCTCGAACCGGCGCATTATTTTATTTATAAAGATAATCAGATTGATATTCATCGTTACTGGGATGTGGAATTTGAACCCGCAGAAGAACCTTCTCTTGATGAATGGGTCAAAGAAATTTCTGATGTATTTCACAATTCCGTCAAGGCGCATAAAATCGCAGATGTGGAAGTTGGTTCATTTCTTTCCAGCGGTGTTGATTCCAGCTATGTCGCCGCCGTTGCTGATGTAGATAAAACTTTTACAGTCGGATTCGGAAAAGATGAAAAATATAATGAAATCGGCTGGGCGAAGGAATTTTCCAAAGCCATCGGAAAGAAAAATTATTCCAAAGTCATCAAGCCGGAAGAATACTGGGGCGAACTGAAACACATTCAGTATCAGATGGATGAACCTCTTGCTGACCCTGCCGCTATTGCCTTATTTTTTGTGTGCCAGATTGCTTCCAAACAAGTAAAAGTTGTGCTTTCCGGCGAAGGTGCTGACGAAATTTTTGGCGGTTACAATGTCTACAGCGAACCGAATGCGACAGCGTATGACAGACTTCCCCGATTTATCCGGCGCAGTATCGGTTCGGCGGCCGGAAAATTCCATTCCCGAAAAGGGGTAAATTTCCTTGTTCGCAAAGGAAAAGACCTTGAAGAACGCTTCATTGGCAATGCTTACATGTTCACTCCGGAAGAACGGAAACATCTGCTGAAAATTCAGACAGATGCCCCCGACCCGCAAGAAATTACTGCTCCGTACTATAAAAAAGTACAGGATTTCGATGACGTGACTAAAATGCAGTATCTCGATTTGCATCTTTGGATGGCTGGAGATATTCTTCTGAAAGCTGATAAAATGAGTATGGCACATTCTCTTGAACTCCGTGTGCCGTTTCTGGATAAAGAAGTCATGTATGTTGCGGAACAGATTCCAGCAAAATACAGAGTCACCAGAAAAGAAATTACTGATAAAGAAACGCCTTATGTCACTAAATATGCGATGCGTTTAGCCGCAAAAAAAGATACTCCCAAAGAAACTGAAAAAACTGCCAACAAGAAAAAACTCGGATTTCCTGTACCTATCAGAGTCTGGCTGAAAGAAGATAAATATTATAACATTGTCAAAAAATACTTCAGGAGCGAAACAGCGGAACAGTTTTTCCATACCGAACAGTTGATTCAGCTTCTGGATGACCATCGCAGTGATAAAGCTGATAACAGCCGGAAAATCTGGACAGTATTCATGTTTTTGCTGTGGTATGCCGTTTACTTTGAGAGCGAATCCATCGCTTTCGGGAGTCTTTAATCATGAAACGGACTGAAAAGCAGAATCTTCCGGCAATTGTGGGTGAACCGCCGGAAAAGAAAAATACACTGCTGTTTATTCTGGCGCATATTCTGACAGCCGTTTTTCTTCTGGTGAACGGGATACATTTTATTCTGATTAGTTTTTCTCAATATCGGCTGATAATTTCTGTAATCAGTATTGTATTGCTGATAGTGCTCCGGAATATGAAAAAATCATACGGAGTTCTTCCGACTGCGAAAAAAAGCATTATTGCAGTTGCTTATGGATTTTTAGTATTCTATCAGTGTTTTTTTTACATGATGCCTCCGTTTATTTTCAATTCGCACAGTCTCTGGAAATATCCCTTTCAGAAAGTTTATATCAATCTGTATCAGAACATTCACGAACCGGATTATTTTCCGAATTTTACAGAGGCTGTTCTCAGCGATTATGAATTTGATTATTCACCGAGTATCATGCAGGGGGCTGGACATTACAGTATTTTATTCACCACTACGCCTGAACAGGCGAAAGAATATGAAAAAATCTATTCCGAACAGGCAGAATATATCATTCCGCTGAGCGAATATGCGTTACGAGCCTATCTTGATGAAGAACAGCAGAAAGAACTTGTTATTTTCGGCGGTGAAGAATTCTGGGAAAAATTTTTCACACAAGACAATCATGCTGTCATTTATCTTCTTGACACTAACGGCGACTGGAATCATCCGCACACATCGGCAGTCATCATTGATTCGCAGTCCGGAAAAATTCATCTTTCACAGTTAGGCTGATATTATCTCGAAAATATTCCTGTCCTGCACTTGACATTTCTGCAAAATGCGATTATACTTATTGATAGGGATTTTAAAAAAATCAAACACCATAAAAGAAAGGGGCTTTCCATGGAAACCGATTTTCTGTATTCTGATTCTAATCTGAATCATGATATTTTTCTGCATGACTGCTTTGCTGATGCTGTCAGCCTGCACCGGAATATTCTGACATTCCGTTTTTCCGAAGGCTTTTATCTGGGCAGTGAACATGCACTGAATCCGTTTCATACGCTTGCCTGTACCGGCGAAGCAGAAATGAAAATTCAACTGATATATACTAATCCCGATGTCAATATCTGTATCTATCTGATGAAAGAAACTACTGACGGCACTTACCGGCAGGAAATTTCTCTTGAAGAATTCATGAAGCTTATCAAAAAAGGCGAAAAGCTCGAATTCCTGTATACTTATCAGGGAATTGATATTGATTCCGTCATGTTTCAGTGCGAACTGCATTTTGACAAGCATCCGTTCCGCCGAGAATGTATTCTGCTGATTTCTGCAAAAGAAATTACCTATCACTGGAATGAACTTTTTCAGGAGTAACGCTGTATGTTTTCTGTCATAATTGCTGTTTTCATCAGTATAGGTGTGCTTCTCGGCATAATTGCCGGCATAATGACGATTTCCAGAAAGAAAAAATCAGAAACTTATACTTATCAGACGAATGCTGTTGTCATTGCTATGGAACGGAAAAGCACCAGCATGAATGGTCATTCCAGCAGACTCTGGTTTCCTGTTTTTTCCTATCAGTATCAGAATCAGAAATTTCAGAAGCAAAGTCATGTCGGCACATCTGCTCAAATTTATCAGGCAGGGCAGTCTGTTGCGATTCAGATAAATCCGCAGAATCCGGAACAGTTTCTTCTTGTTGACAGTATCCCTTTCAGACTGGCAACAAAAATTCTATGGGCACTGTCTGCCTTTTTCATCGTTGGTACTGTGGCAGTCGCTTTGATTGTCGCATCGCATATCTAAAATTTCAGGAGGTATTTTTTTATGATTTCTGCTTATCCGCATCTGATTGACCTCAATGATTATCCTGTAACATGGTGGAACGGTCTTCTGTCACTGGCCGAAGACATCATGAACCGCCCGTTTCTCTATGCGAATAGCTGTTCCGGAAAGATTATGGGCACACTGTTTTATGAACCTTCTACCAGAACGCAGATGTCTTTTCAGACGGCTATGTTAAGATTAGGCGGTACTATTATCGGTTTTGACAATCCGCAGACTTCCTCGGTTGCAAAGGGTGAAAATCTGAAAGATACAACCAAAATCATCAGCGGTTATTCTGATGTACTTGTGATTCGTCATCCCACTGTCGGCGCAGCGAAAGCAGCCGCTTTAACGGCTGACTGTCCTGTTATCAATGCCGGTGACGGAGGGCATTTGCATCCGACACAGACCCTCACTGACCTGCTGACTCTCAAAGCCGAAAAGAAAACTCTTTCCGGCCTGACTATCGGCCTTTGCGGTGATTTACTCAACGGCAGAACCGTGCATTCTCTCTGCAAGGCGATGAGCTGTTATGAAAACAATCATTTCATCATGATTTCTACCAAAGAACTCAAGATGCCCTCTTATATCAAAGACACTATCAGAGCGCACGGCGGGACATTCGAGGAAACTACCAGTCTTGAAGATGCCCTTCCGAAACTTGATATGCTCTACATGACCAGAATTCAGCGTGAACGCTTCGCCTCTCCCGAAGAATATGAAGCCCAGAAAGATACTTATATCTTAACTACCCAGAAAATGAAACTCGCCAAGCACGATATGATTGTCATGCATCCTCTGCCTCGTGTGGATGAAATTGAAGTCGCTGTCGATGATGACCCCAGAGCACTCTATTTCAAACAGGCGAAATATGGCATGTATATCAGAATGTCCTTAATCCTGACGATGTTACAGAGCACTATCAAAACAGAACTCCTCGCCGGACAGGTTCACAAGGGCATCGCCTGCAAGAATCCGAAATGCATCACCAATCAGGAATATTATCTTCCTAAGAGCTTTACCGGAACAGGCACAACACTCACCTGCGAATACTGTGACGAAAGATTATTATTAGAGCATTGAAAGCTTTCTCTACCTGCGGTTGAATTATCGAAATATCGCCATTTTTCAGGACTCAACCGCCGGTATGTTTACATTTTGCCCGATTCGTGATAAAATCATACTCAGAAAGGAGGAGTTCACCATGAATCAACAGAAGATTGGAAAATTCATCGCTTCATGCAGAAAAGAAAAGGGGCTGACACAAGCTGTTCTTGCCGAACAGCTCGGCATTACCGACAGAGCCGTTTCCAAATGGGAAACCGGCAAATGTATGCCGGATATTTCTCTTATCCCTGAACTCTGCGAAGCTTTGGAAATCAATATCAACGAACTTCTGAGTGGTGAACGACTGAATATGATGAACTATCAGAAAATGGCAGAGGAAAATTTAATGCAGTTACAGAAACAAGAGGAACTCAATAATAAAAAGCTCCTGCATCTGGAGCTGGTTATTGGCATTTTCAGTACCGTATTTTATTTCCTGATGATTTTTGCACTGTGCTGGGACAAACTCTCTCAAGGCGAAACACAACTTTCTTTGTCTGATATGGAAGGCTGGAAATTTGTATTTTTCATCATCAGTACAATCATTTTCCTGATTGGTACCTGCTACTGCATCAAGCTTGAACATGATACCGGCTATTATGAATGCCCGAACTGTCAGAAAATCTATGTCCCGACTATGAAAGCTGTCTTTTTCGCTCCGCATATCGGCTTTAACAGAAACATGAAATGCCCCTACTGCAATCAGAGAGGCTATCACAAGAAAGTGCTCTATAAGGAGAACAGGACGGAATAAGGGGATATTATGAGAAAAACATATCAATATAAATGCAAAAAATGTGGATATGAAAAAGAATTTTTTGTTGGTAGCGGCTTTTTTACGGATGATTGGAAAACAATTTATGAACTCAAAGAAAAACTCGCAAATGAAATTTTCAGCGGAAAGTATGGCGAATACCTTAAAAAAATAGCAGAGGTTGATATTGATGCACTTCATTTTCATTGCAGTACGGAATTATTTCAATGTTTAAATTGTCATGAATTTATTGTGATGAACGATAAAGAAATCATTATTCAAAAAAATAATGATTATAAAATAACAATAGATTTTAAAAAAGAATGTCCTTATTGTCATTCTTCAAATATTGAAAAAAGTCATCCGTTTGTGACTATATGTCCAAAATGTAAAGAAATTTCGGCTGAATTAACTGAAATTTCCAGATGGGACTGAACTCAAAAGTGAAAAAGAGCAGCTTATGAGAACACAACTAACTGAACTGATTCAGCTCGGAAGAATTCCGGATGATGATTTATTATCTGATGAACTTTTTCAGAAATATGAAAATTTATTTTCCGGTTTTGATACTCCTGTTACATGGGAAGAAGCCGAAATCCTTATCACACTCTATTTCGGAAAAAAATCTCGAATATAACTGGCTGAAACAGCAGACGGAATAATCCCGTCTGCTGTTAAATTAATAATTGACAAATGCCGAAAAATATGCTATGATAATACTATTACAAAGCTATTAAAATCAGAAAGGAAAACAACTATGGCACATCAGTTAGTAATTGTTCTCGACTTCGGCGGTCAGTATAACCAGCTTATCGCCCGCCGTGTCCGTGAATGCGGTGTTTACTGCGAAGTCAAGAGCTATAAAACTCCACTTGCAGAATTAAAGGCTCTGAATCCAAAAGGTATTATCTTTACCGGAGGGCCTAACAGCGTCTATGACGAAAAATCCCCTCATATCACAAAGGATATTTTTGATTTGAATATCCCGATTCTTGGTATCTGCTACGGCGCACAGCTCATGGCCTATACCCTCGGCGGTGAAGTTTCTGCCTGTCAGACTTCCGAATACGGCAAAACCGATACCAATTATGATAATTCCAGCATCCTGTTCGGCGGAATTCATCTGCCTTCGACAGCTTCTTCATGGATGAGTCATACGGACTATGTTTCCAGAGTACCGGATGGCTTCAGGGTTACTGCCCGTACTGCTGACTGCCCTGCTGCCGCTTTCGAGAACGCTGAACGCAAACTCTATGCTGTGCAGTTCCATCCCGAAGTCAACCACACATTTGCCGGACAAGGCATGATTGACAGCTTTGTCAAGAATGTATGCGGATGCGTCGGCGACTGGACAATGGCAGGCTATGCCAAAACAGCCATCTCTGAAATCCGTGAAAAAGTCGGCGATGGTAAAGTTTTACTGGCTCTCTCCGGCGGTGTGGACAGTTCCGTTGCGGCTGCCCTGCTTGCAAAAGCTGTCGGCAGTCAGCTAACCTGTATCTTCGTTGACCACGGTTTCATGCGCAAAAACGAAGGTGATGAAGTTGAAGCCGCTTTCAAAGATTCCGGTATGAATTTCATCAGAGTCAATGCAAAAGAACAGTTTATGAACCGTCTGCGTGGTGTTTCTGACCCTGAAACCAAACGCAAGGCCATCGGTGAAGAATTTATTCGTGTATTTGAGCAGGAAGCTAAAAAAATCGGCAAGGTAGACTATCTTGTACAAGGAACTATCTATCCCGATGTCATCGAAAGCGGTCTTGGTGATGCTGCTGTTATCAAGTCTCATCATAATGTCGGCGGTCTTCCGGATTATGTTGATTTTAAAGAAATCATTGAACCTCTCCGGATGCTTTTTAAAGACGAAGTCCGCAAACTCGGTACAGAATTAGGCCTTTCTCCGGTTCTGGTATGGAGACAGCCATTCCCCGGCCCTGGTCTCGCCATCCGCATCATTGGCGATATTACAGATGAAAAACTGGACATTCTGCAAGAAGCCGATTTTATTTTCCGTCAGGAAATTGCAAAAGCCGGACTTGACAGGGATATTAATCAGTATTTTGCCGTTCTGACAAATATGCGTTCTGTTGGTGTCATGGGTGATGCAAGAACTTATGATTATACTGTTGCACTTCGTGCCGTGACAACCAGTGATTTTATGACTGCGGATTTTGCTAAAATCCCGTATGAAGTGCTTGCTGTTGCTGCAAACAGAATCGTCAACGAAGTAAAAAATGTCAACCGTATTGTTTACGATGTCACAACTAAGCCTCCGGCAACCATCGAATGGGAATAAAAAATAACATTCCAGAAATGCAGTGAAATCGGCATTTCTGGAATATCAAAACCAATTCTGATAACAATTTGATAACAGGAAGTAACTGATAATTATTCTTCGTCAACAGTGGTTGTGGGGTTATCCCGCCATTCTTTTGACGGTTCATGTTTACCGCAATCGTCAGTAGTCTGCGGCCAGTTCAGTTTCCATTCCATATATTCTGCCTTGCTGATTTTACCGTCAGCAAGGTCTTTTTTTCTTTTTTGCCACTCTTTCAGGAAATCCGTCATCAGAATCGACTTGAAACAAATTGCTTTCCGGTCGCAGTCGTCCTCATCGACACAATCCAGAATTGACAGCGGATAATGTTCATCTAACTCAAACAGCATGAGCATAACTCCCTCTGCTCCGAGAATTTCCTCATTGCTGATGAACAGTGGATTCACATCCAGAACTTCAGCGAATTTCTTGACAAGTTCTTGTTTCGGTGTTCTCGTACCGGATTCATACTGGGCAATTCGCACATCTGCTGATTTCTCATCAAATCCGACTGCAATACCAAGTTCTTTTTGTGTGATGCCTCTGAATTTTCGGATTCTCTTGATTTTATCTCCAATGATTGACATAATACCACTCCTTAGCAAAATTTATCTACTCAGTATCATTATAACATATTTGTTTAGAAATAGTCAATAGATTTTAAACAAAAAAGTTTAGAAAAAATTTTGGAAAATCTCTTGACAAAAACAAATTTGTTTAGTATAATATAGTTAAGCAAAAAAGCTTAGTGTAAATATGACAATACAAATAAAGAAAGGACTGAATCTCATGTCAGAAAAATTTATCAAGGCTCAGGAAGTCGCACAGGTTCTGGAAGTTTCCGTTCCGTATGCGTACAAAGTTATCCGTCAACTCAACGAAGAACTTGCAGACAAGGGATTTCTCACAGTTTCGGGTAGAGTCAGCCGTCAGTATTTCAACGAGAGAATGTACAACGGCAATGTTCAGCAGAATAAGGGGGAAACGTAATGCCTGTTTACAAAGACAAAAACAATGGTTCATGGTATGTCATGGTTCGCTATGAGGACTGGCAAGGCAAGAATCGACAGAAGTGCAAGCGTGGTTTCGACACTAAGAAAGATGCTCAGAATTGGGAACGGACTTTCCTGCTCCAGAATCAGGGCAATATGGACATGACATTCCAGAGTTTCTACGAAATCTACGCAAATGATATGTCAAGCCGTCTGAAAAAGAACACTTGGGAAACCAAAGCACACATCATCAAGACGAAAATTCTCCCCTATTTCGCTGAAAAGCCTATCAGTGAAATTCAGTCGAAAGATGTGCTTGCTTGGCAGAATGAATTGCTCCGTTATCGTGACAGTAACGGAGAACCCTATTCAGAAACGTATCTGAAAACAATTCATAATCAGCTTTCAGCGATTTTCAATCATGCTGTTCGCTATTATGACCTGAAATCTAATCCGGCAGCTAAAGCTGGAAGTATCGGTGTCAAAAATGCAAAAGAAATGCAGTTCTGGACGAAAGATGAGTATCTGAAATTTTCTGAAATCATGATGGATAAGCCTGTTTCTTACTATGCGTTTGAAATGCTCTACTGGTGCGGTATCAGATTGGGCGAACTGCTCGCCCTTACTCCCTCTGATTTTGATTTTCAGAAGAAAAGGCTTAGAATCAATAAATCTTATCAGCGTATCAAAAAACAAGACGTTATCACTGAACCTAAAACCAAAAAGAGCAACAGAATTATCGAAATTCCTGATTTTCTCTGTGATGAAATGCAGGACTATCTGAACTCTCTGTATGAGATTGAGGCGGATGAGCGAATCTTCCCGATTACAAAAAGCTATCTTCATCATGAAATGGACAGAGGCTCAAAAGAATCTGGTGTGAAACGGATTCGCATTCACGATTTAAGGCACAGTCATGTTTCTCTGCTGATTGAAATGGGATTCTCAGCAGTCGCAATTGCTGACCGTCTAGGGCATGAGAGTATCGAAATCACTTACAGATATGCTCATCTGTTCCCCTCAAAACAGCAGGAAATGGCTCATAAACTCAACGATTTAAGAAAGGATGGTGACGAAGATGTCAGCAAAAAATCTTGATAACAAGGGCAGATTCAGAAATCTGACAATCGGATTCAGAGTTTCGCCTGAAGAAAACAAGCTGATTAACTCGGCGGTGGCACTTTCAGGACTGACGAAGCAGGACTACATTGTGAAGCGTCTGCTCTGCCGTGATGTGGTAGTGCAGGGAAATCCGAAAGTCTACAAGGCTCTGAAAAATCAGCTTGCCGAAGTTCTGACCGAATTACAGCGGATTGAAAACAGCTGTGCAGTTGATGATGAGCTGCTTATGACTATCAATCTGATTACGACAACTCTCAACGGCATGAAAGGAGAATGATTATGCCTTCTGAAAAAGAAATGACTGCTCAAAATGCACCTGTTGGCTCAGGTGCAGAGCAGTCAAATCCCAACAACACTATTATTATACCAGAAAATGAGGGATATTTCAACCCCTATGACGAAGAAATTTTTGAAGCCCAGATGCAGTATGAACGTGAAAGCTCTCCGAACTATATGCAGACAGTTTCTATGCCTGAACTTTATGAAATGGTCTATTCTGGAAAACCGCCTGTTATTGATAATTTTCTGTATCCGGGTACTTATCTGTTTGTAGGTGCGCCCAAAGTCGGGAAAAGTTTCATGATGGCACAGATTGCCTATCATGTAAGTTCTGGTCTGCCGATGTGGAATTATCCTGTCCGTCAGGGAACTGTGCTGTATCTGGCTCTGGAAGATGATTACCGCAGATTGCAGGAGAGACTTTACAGAATGTTCGGAACGGAAACCACATCACATCTTTTCTTTTCAGTAGCTTCTAAATCGCTGAACAACGGACTGACTGAACAGCTCGATATGTTCCTGAGTGAACACTCTGATACCAATCTGATTATTATTGATACCTTACAGAAAATCCGTGATGCCGAAGGTGATGCTTACAGCTATGCGAAAGATTATGACATTATCGCCCAATTGAAAGCATTTTCGGATAAGACTGGTATCTGTCTGATACTGGTTCATCACACCAGAAAACAGAAGTCCGATGATAATTTCGACAGAATTTCGGGAACAAATGGCTTGCTTGGTGCTGCTGACGGTGCTTTCGTAATGTACAAGTCAAAGCGTACCGAAAGTGAAGCCACCATTGAAGTTTCAGGTCGTGACCAACCTGACAAAAAATATCAAGTTACCAGAAACAAAGATACTTTATGCTGGGATTTCAAGAGTGCCAAATCACCTTGCTGTGAAGAACCGCCTGAACCCGTGCTTGAGGCAATTGGAAATTTCATTACTGAAAACAATTCGTCTTGGGAAGGCACTGCTACGGAACTGATTGAGCAACTCAAAATTGAGATTCAGCCAAACGCTCTGTCTATGAAACTGAATGTCAACGCAAGCAAGCTGTACCACAAATATTATATCTGGTACACCAATAAGCGAACCCACAAGGGCAGAATGATTCAGCTCCGCTATGATGTCAATCATCCGATTATGATTCAGCCGACTGCACCAGTGAACGAAACAACTGACATTCCGTCCTCGTCTGACAAAATCACACCAATTGAAGAATCTAACGGCAATTCTGATGCGTGACGCACCGTGACGGTCGTGACGATGTTTTTGAGGTCACGAAAAGACCGTCACCATCGACACACATCGTCACGCTAAAGTGAATTTCGGCATCAGCCGTCAAAAGGGAGTGCAGAGGGAACGGCTGCCGCCATGTACTTGTGATAGATGCCCTCTGTGGCAGATGTCACAAGTACTATGGCGTTACAATCGGCAATCATGCCGTTTGTAATTCCGGAGTCCTCTCCGGTTTTCGGCTTTGCGATGTCCCTATCGTTCAAAGCCGATTATTAAAAATTTAGTTCTTATGATAGGAGAGAGTTATTTGAAAGAAAAGAGAATATCATTCAGTCAGGGGCATGGTTCGCTGTCCCACAACAACAGAGAGTTCAGAGCCAATAATGTTGATGAAAACCGAACTTGTAACAACATCACATTCATCAGCCAGCCGATTGCTGAGGCTTATGAACAGCTTTTCGGTGAATCTACAAGGCGATACAATGCCCGCCAGAAAAGAAATGACCGGAAAATTCAGGGAAGTTATTATGAACATTTGTTTCATTGCAAGCCGTCAAATTCAGTTGTTACCGCTGCGGATAAGCGGAACAGTTTCTATGAAGATGTGATGCAGATTGGCAGAATGGAAGATTCTGGAATTGGTACGGAAGATGCCGAACTTGTTGCGGAATGCCTGAAAGAATACATGAACGGTTTTCAGGTAAGAAATCCAAACTTCTATGTATTCAATGCCGTTCTGCACATGGATGAAGCAACTCCGCACCTGCACATTGATTATATTCCAGTCGGTCACTATTCCAGAGGTCAGGACACGCAAAATGGAATTGCTCAGGCACTCAAAGAAATGGGGTTCGGTATTGGGAAAGATGCTATCGCCAGATGGAGAGCCAGAGAAATTGAAATCATCAACCAGATTTGCCGTGAACATGGAATTGAGCCGTTACCGCCTGAAACGTCCAGAGGTACACTCGAAATTCCGGAATACAAAGAACAAATTCACAAGACTGAGCAACTGAAAAAAGAAAATGAACAGGCAGAAACTCAACTCGCTGAAATCAGGAGTGAACTTGAACAGAATGCCAAAAAGAAACGGAAAATTAAGACGATTGATGAAGTCAAAACTGGAAAAACTTTGACCGGAAAAGTTGTCCTTAGCCGAGAAGATTATGACGAAATTTCAGGACTTGCTAAAAAACAGATTGCAACTGAAAAACATGAAAACAAAGAGAAAAAACTTACCGAGGTACTCAAACAGAAAGATTCCCAGATTGCACAGCTCACCAGTGAAAATGCCGAACTCAAGGCGAAACTCAGTCCGAAAATGGGATTCATGTCAAGGGAACAGCTCAAAGCCTCTGCCAAAGATGCTGAACAGCGGAATTATAAGCGTGAAAACCAACAATTACGAGCGTTTATCGAAGATATGGGACTTTCTTTTCAGTTAAGCCATTATTTACATCATCATAACGGAGATTTGGAATAATTATCCAGAAAGAACAACTCCAAAGACTTCTCAAATCAGAGGTCTTTGGAGTTATTTTGATAATTCAGCAACAATCTGTCCAAGCAGAGCATATCGTTCAGCAGACATTTTTCTTGTGTTCAGGTTCAAGTTCCGGAAAGTATCGGTCAAATTTTCTATAATGGTAGTCTGTGATTCAGATAATCCATGTACTGAAACATTCCCTCTGTGGGAAATTCCGCATAAAGTATCCATTGAAATATTGAAAATGACTGCCAAAGAACGCAGAGTTTCAAATGGCGGTGTTGCAGTATTGTTCTCATACTTGCAGATAGTAGCCTCCGAAACATTCAATCTTTGAGCAAGTTCTTTCTGTGTCATGTTCTGTTTTTTGCGTAGTTCCTTGATTGTTGCACCAAGTTCATAAATCATCTGACTCACTTCCTTTCCTGATATTAAAATTATACCTCAAAATACTTGAAAATTATTCAAGTTTGTGATATAATAATTAAATAAAAAGAAAGTTTTTCTGTCAAAAATTGAATTTTATTCATAATCTGACAGAGTGGGAGGATAGAATGGCTAAAAATGAAAGTCTGAATAAAGCAAATAAGGCTAAAAAAGATGAATTTTACACACAGTTACCAGATATTGAAAAGGAACTTCGGTACTACAAGCACTATTTCAAGGATAAGACAGTATTTTGTAACTGTGATGACCCCTATGAGAGCAATTTCGTGAAATACTTCGCCATGAATTTTCATGCTCTCGGACTGAAAAAGCTGATTGCTACCTGTTATTCGACTTCGCCTGTGATGTACAGTCAGCTTGCATTTTATGGCGAAAGTACGGATTTCGGAACTGATAAAGTCGGAAGAAAACCCTATAAAATTGAAATTACACAAATCAATGACGAAAATGGTGACGGAGCTGTCGACCTTGAGGATTTTGAAACCATGCTGAAAAAGAATCCGCCTCAACTGCTGACTGGAAACGGAGATTTCCGCTCCGCTGAGTGTATCGAGTTACTGAAAGAGGCAGATATTATTGTTACTAATCCGCCTTTCAGTTTGTTTCGGGAGTATATTGCCCAGTTGATGCAGTATCAGAAGAAATTTGTCATCATTGGCAATGTCAATGCTATTACATATAAAGAAGTATTTCCATTGATAAAAAATAATGATATTTGGTTTGGTGCAAGTATTCACAGCGGTGACAGGGAATTTCGTGTGCCTGATGATTATCCTCTGACTGCTGCAAGCTATCGAATTGATGAGAATAATCTCAAATATGTTCGTGTGAAAGGAGTCAGATGGTTCACTAATCTTGATTATCCATTACGACATGAAGATTTAATTCTGTACACACACTATACTCCGGAAGAATTTCCAACTTATGATAATTATGATGCAATCGAAGTATCAAAAACTTCCGAAATTCCTTGTGATTACACTGGCATTATGGGAGTACCGATTACTTTTCTGGACAAGTACAATCCTGAACAGTTTGAAATTATTGGACTTGACAGATACACCGTTCCGAAAGAGTATCTTGTTGGAGGTCGTGTCGCAATTGACGGAAAACCGAAATATGCAAGAATTTTAATCAGAAAGAAGGCTTAATTATGCAAATCAAACTGGAAGAACATACCATTGAGGAAGTATTCAACGGCTATGAAGATAATGCTGAAAGTGGTGTTGTCGGATTTGGCGGTCGTCTGAACATCAGACCAGCATTTCAGCGTGAGTTTGTCTACAAGGAAAAAGAGAGCATGGCAGTCATAGATACTGTGTACAAGGGATTTCCCTTGAATGTCATGTACTGGGTTGAGGACGAACAGGGAAATTATGAACTCCTCGATGGTCAGCAGAGGACTATCAGCATTTGTCAGTACTGTGCAGGAGATTTCTCTATCATGATAGACGGAAAACCTCGTACATTCTCCAATCTGACCGAAGCTGAACAGCGACAAATCCTTGATTACAAATTGATGATTTACGTCTGCAAGGGCAGTGACAAGGAAAAACTGGACTGGTTTAAGATTATCAATATTGCCGGAGTTACACTGACAGAGCAGGAACTTAGAAACGCTATCTACACAGGCGAATGGCTAACCGATGCTAAGAGATATTTCAGCAAAAACGGCTGTGCCGCTTACAAAATCGCCAATAAGTACATGAATGGTGAAATGAACCGTCAGGCATACCTTGAAAAAGCGATTAAATGGCTTGCCTCTCGTGAAAATATGACGATTGAGGAGTATATGTCAGCACATCAGCATGATACGAACGCCTCCACATTATGGCTTTATTTCCAGAATGTCATAAACTGGGTTAAGACGATTTTTCCAAAATACCGCAAGGAAATGAAAGGTCTGGAATGGGGATTGCTCTATAATCAGTACAGCTCGGCAGAGTTTAACCCTGTGGCACTCGAAACCAGAATCAGTGAGTTGATGTCCGACAAGGAAGTCACAAGCAAAAAGGGTGTTTATGAGTATCTTCTCAGCGGAAAAGAAAAATGCCTGAGTCTGCGACAGTTTGATGATGAGGATAAGCGTGAGAAATACGAACAGCAGAAAGGAATCTGCCCTATCTGTCAAAAACACTTCGACTATGAGAAAATGCACGCTGACCATATCACTCCGTGGCACGCTGGCGGTAAGACCGTTCCTGAAAATTTGCAAATGCTGTGCAGGGATTGTAATTTGAAAAAATCGGGACAAATTTAAAAAAAAATTAAATTTGTTCTTGACATAGTTATTAGCTATACGGTATAATAGAATATGAGGGATGGTTGCGAAAATTTATATTGAAAAGTGGGGAATACGATGAATTTGGAAGAACGTACGTTAACAGAAAAAGAAATAGGTGCTTTGTTTTCAATAGAAGAAAATCATTTTAATGATTTTAAATCCAAAGATATTGACCCCAGAAAATTAAGTCGAACTATATCAGCATTTGCTAATGCAAGTGGTGGTGATATTTATCTTGGCATCAGAGAAGAAAATGACACTAAAAATAAGTACTGGGAAGGGTTTCATACAATCGAAGATACAAACAGCGTTATACAAATGATTGCTGATTTACTGATAATGGCTAATGATTATGAATTAGTATTTTTACAACACCCTAAATTAAAGACGTATGTATTACAAATTACTGTTTTTAAAACACAAGCTATTATATATTGTACAGATAAAAAAACGCCCTATGTTAGAAAGGGTGCACAAAATCTTCCATGTAATACTGCTGAAAAAATAAGACGATTAGAGTTAGATAAGGGTATCTCAACTTTTGAAGATGAAATAGTTGCACAATCTGATTTATCAGATGTAAATAATTCAGATATTTGGAATGTTTTTAAAGAAAATATCGTACCAGATATTAACATAGAGGCATGGCTTAAAAAACAACGATTATTAATTAATGGAAAAATGACAGTTACAGGATTGCTTTTATTTTCAGATGAGCCTCAAATTTGTTTACCTAAGCGTTCATCCATAAAAATTTTTCGATACCAAACAAGTGGAATAGCTGAACGGGATACATTAGTTGGAATGCCAGTAACTATTGAGGGATGTGCATACCATCAAATATATGCTGCAGTGAATAAAACAAAAGAAATTATTGAATCAATAAAAAAATTTGGGAAAAGTTTTGAAACGATAGAATATCCTGAAGAAACATTACATGAAATTATCACCAACGCTGTATTGCATAGAGATTATAGCATTGCTACTGATATTCAAATTAGAATATTTGATAACCGTGTAGAAGTTGAAAGTCCTGGTAAACTTCCTGGTTATGTAACTGTTAAAAATATATTAACATCTCAATCGGCTCGCAATCCAAGACTTGTTCGGCTTATAAATAAATTTCCTGAAGCTCCAAATAAAGATGTAGGAGAAGGATTAAATACAGCGTTTGAAGCAATGGCAAAATTACGATTAAAAGAACCTATAATTATAGAGAATGAAAATTCTGTTTTAGTAATTATAAAGCATGAGAGATTAGCTTCTCCTGAAGAAATAGTTATGGATTTCCTTAAAGAAAATGAGAAAATAACTAATCGAGAAGGCAGAAGTATTACAGGGATAAAATCAGAAAATAATATGAAAAGAATTTTTTGGAAACTTAGAGATGCTGGAATGTTGAAAATGATTGGAACAGGTTCATCTGCTGCATGGGTAAAAATAGATAAAAAGTAAATTATATTAATATGAGCATAAAATCTGTTATCAAATCTGATAACAAAATGATAACAGGACATCAGCAAACACGAATATTATGGAGCAAATTGGATAATCAGAATAAGATAACGCATAAAATCCAAACAAAATTGTTTAGGGTTTGAAACTACTTATAGAATGGGAATAATTGTTTATGGGGTATTTTGATATTGATGAAGCGGCTGTGTTCATTGCGGAACGCACTGGCTGTACTGTAGAGCAGGCCTTAACTTATCTGTATGTTGAAGATGATTATTTTGATAAAATCGGTTTGAATGTCTATCCGGATGAAATAAATCAGTTTATTCTTTCAGAGGAGAAAAACTCTGGCATTGTCGTAGATGATGCGGAAGTTATTGCTTTTGTTCTGGAGCGCACTGACCTCGCTCGTGAACTGATAGAAAAAATCATCGAAGCCGAATTTGCATATATGGAACAGCAGGGACTTATCTCTGAACCTGAAAAATAACAAAAATCCGTCCGGAATTTTCCGGATGGATTTTTTCTTTCTGATAACAGGATTCTTGACAAAATACAAAAACTATGTTACAATCAAGATAGATTCAAATTTTTTAAATTTTATAAGGAGGCTTCTGCATGAAACAAAACGGCGGAGGTGGCTATAAAACCAAACAGAAAGAAAAAATTCTGCAATATCTGATTTCGCATCCGAGTCAGCATATCACGGCGCAGGAAATATCGCATCATCTGAATCAGGACGGCACAACGGTCGGGACAGCAACTATTTACAGACAGCTTGACCAGCTTGTCAATGACGGCACTATCCGGAAGTATACGATTGACAGCCGGACAGGGGCTTGTTATGAATATCTGCCGGATTCGGAGGAATGTCATCGGCATTTTCATCTGAAATGTATGCAGTGTGAAAAATTATATCATGTAACATGCGAGCATCTCTGCGAACTGGAAGAACATATTCTGGAGCATCACGGATTCCAGATAGACCAGTCAAAAACTGTTCTTTACGGTATCTGCGAAGCCTGCCGGAAAGAAAACGGAGAAGTCTGAATAAGTAAACCGGCATTATTTCGCCGGCGTGTAGATTCTGACAGGTGCATCATTCAAATCGGGCATAGCCGGATGTTCAGAATCCAGAGAATGCGGAATATAAATTCTGACAGGCGGTTCGGTATCATGCATGATTCATCGCTCCTTTACAGATAGGGAGTAATCCGGTCTAGATATTCACGTTCATGAGAGAGGATTTTCTTTCCCTGCTGACGGATTTCGTCTGGAATTTCGGGATTCTGATTCAACACCTGATGGAGCTGTATCATGCCCATGTTTGTGCCTTCGACCATGAGTTTGGCGGCCTGACGGACATCGAGGCCTTTTAGTTTTTTCATGCGGATAGTGACATCTGTCCAGAATTTTGCCATTGTGCCCTGTCTGACGGGAACTTGATAATGTTCCGCCATCTGGGAAGTAAGATTCTGGATTTGATGCTCATAATAATCACGCTGATAGAATAATTCTTTCCGAAAATTTCTGTCTGTAACGGCATCCAGCAGACTGGCAATTGCTGATGCGCCAACTTCCGCATTTTTATAATATCCGTTGAGGACATTCTCAACCGGACTGGTGACTTCTTCTTCCATGTTCTGCACTCCTTTTCTGATTGAATTTAGGATTAGTATACCACAGAAAGGCGGTTTTATGAAATCTGTTTTGAAAATTTTCGGCTCGCTGGTGCTAGCTGAAATTCTGACGCTTTTTATCAATCTGACGCTGTCCTTTTCGGGACATCTTCTGCTGAGGATGATTTGCACGGTCTGCACATGCAGTATTCTGGCCGGATTATGTGGTCAAGCGGGATACAGTATTGCAAGTGCGCATCGGAAACAGCATTTTTCTTCCGGAAAATTGCAGATTTCCGGACTGGGCTTTATCAGCACAGTGCCGTTTCTGCTGTGCTGGATTCTGTTATTTCTGGCAAAGCAGAATATAATTCAGCCGGAATTTTACAGAAGTTATAAATTATTGTGCGCACCGTTTCTGAATCTCTGCAACATGTTCAGCACGGATGTCAGTGCGCTGATGCTTCCGGTTTCGGGGCTGATAACTCTGCTGATTGTGAGTTTTCTGCCGATGCTTTCTTTCTGTACCGCATATTACATGACATTTCACGGAAAACTGACAGAACAATTTATGTATCGTTCCTGAAAAAATACCGTCCGGAGCATTCCGGACGGTATTTTGAATTACTGGTTCTTGATTTTATCTATAGCAGATTTTGCAGCATCTACGGCCTTGTCCGCAGTGGATTTTACAGCTTCGACAGCATCATCGCCGATGTCTTTCTTGCCGTGGGACTGATTTTTCAGTTCGATTTCCTTGCCGTTTACGGTGACTTTGCATTCCGTATCGCCGATATTGAGTTTCTTCAGGGATGCCGATACCACTTCGCCGGAAGGAAGTTTGGCTTCCAGTGTACCGATACCAGTCACGGCCTTGATGCCTTTTGCTTCTGCCTTGGCTTCGCCGTTGATTTTCAGCACGATAGTAGCTTTGAGTTCCGAGTTTTCGACAACAATTGCATTGCCGTTATATTCAAACTCATAAACATCGTTCGTATCCAGATTGATTGCAGACATATTCTTCTATCTCCTTTTAGATGAATTTTCACGTCAAAAAATACATATTTTTCCAACGTATGTGATTATTATATCACGATTCTGCATAAAAGTCAAGATATATTTTAAAAATTTCATCTTATCATATCTATTTTTTACTTTTTGGCAGAAAATATGCCTGACTCCGGTACTTTTCTTAAAAAAGCAAAGAAAATTATCGTTTTTGCTTTATTTTTTTAAGAGGACATGCCCGTTTTTCTGCAAAACTGACGAAATTTCAGAAATCGCTTGACAAATCCGCATTTTTAGTGTATGATATTTCTTGTGAACAAATTCGCAAACGAAACAATGGCGTTTCGGATGTGCAGAATCACCCACAGAATAAGAAAACCTGTGCTTGTCTGTTTATCCGAAACGTCATTGTTTTTTTAATTTCCAAGGAGGTTTTTTCTCATGCAGGTAAATTCCAAAGTAACAGAATATTTCGGCTGTAACGTCTTCAATGATGTTGCGATGCGTGAAAGACTGCCCAAATATGCCTATAAAGCAGTTGTCAGAACCAAGCAGTTCGGCACAGCACTCAGTCCGGAAGTGGCCGATGTTGTCGCCAATGCCATGAAAGACTGGGCTATCGAAAAAGGCGCAACGCATTATACACACTGGTTTCAGCCGATGACCGGCGTTACTGCTGAAAAGCATGATGCCTTTATTACGCCTGCGCCTCATGGTCAGGTCATTCTGGAATTTTCCGGCAAAGAATTAATCAAAGGTGAACCGGATGCTTCTTCGTTCCCGTCCGGCGGTCTGCGTGCTACATTTGAAGCAAGAGGCTATACAGCATGGGACCCGACTTCTGATGCATTTATCAAAGATGATTCTCTGTATATTCCGACAGCATTCTGTTCTTATACAGGTGAAATTCTGGATAAAAAAACGCCTCTGCTCCGTTCTATGGAAGCTGTCAATGAACAGGCACTGAGAATTTTAAGATTATTCGGCAATACAACGGCGACCAGAGTGATGACAACAGTAGGCGCAGAACAGGAATATTTCTTAGTTGACAAGAAATATTATGACCAGAGAGAAGATTTAATCATTGCCGGCCGTACTCTGTTCGGTGCGAAGCCTCCGAAGGGGCAGGAACTGGAAGACCATTATTTCGGCAATATCAAGCAGAGAGTTTCTGACTTCATGAAAGATTTGGATAACGAACTTTGGAAGCTTGGTATTTATGCGAAGACCAAGCATAATGAAGTAGCACCCGGCCAGCATGAATTAGCTCCAGTGTTCACGACTTCCAATATTTCTGCTGACCACAATCAGCTCATGATGGAACTGATGAAGAAAATCGCCAAAAAACATGGTCTTGTCTGCCTTCTGCACGAAAAGCCGTTTGCAGGCATCAACGGTTCAGGCAAGCACAATAACTGGTCTATGTCCTCAAATGACGGACAGAATCTGCTTGACCCCGGCGACACACCGCAGGAAAATATGCAGTTTCTGACATTTCTCTGTGCACTTATCAAGGGGGTTCACGAATATGCGCCCCTGCTGAGGCTTTCTGCTGCATCTGCCGGAAACGACCATCGTCTTGGGGCAAATGAAGCACCGCCAGCGATTGTGTCCATGTTCATCGGTTCGGAACTGGAAGAAGTGATTGAAGCACTCGAAAACGGAAAGAAATACATTTCCAGCACTGCTGAATTTGACATTGGTGTCGATGCTCTGCCGAATTTCAAGAAAGACACAACCGACAGAAACAGAACCTCTCCGTTTGCTTTCACCGGAAACAAGTTTGAATTCAGAATGCTTGGTTCAGCAGATTCCATTTCCTGCACCAATACGATTATTAATACTATCATAGCAGAAGAACTCAGTCAGTTTGCGGATGAACTTGAAAAAGCAGACAATTTCAAGAAAGCCCTGAAAGAACTGCTTGTCAGAACCATTAAAGAACATAAGCAGATTATCTTCAACGGCAACGGCTATTCTGATGAATGGATTGAAGAAGCCAAACGCCGTGGACTGCCGAATCTGATTTCCACTGTGGACTGTGTGCCTCTGTACACCCGTCCGGAATATGTTTCGATTTTTGAAAAATTCAAAGTCTACACAAAAGTCGAGCTGGAATCCAGAACTGAAATTCTGCTCGAAAACTACAGTAAGGTTATCAATATTGAAGCCCTTACCATGCTGGACATGACAAGAAAACAGATTATTCCTGTTGCTGTCAGAGTCACAAAGGAAGTTTGTGATGCTGCACTTGCCAAGAAAGAACTCGGCATTGACAATGCTTTTGAAGTCGGCTATGCTTCCAGATTATCCGCACTGACTTCCGGCATTTCCGATGCAGTGCGTGTTCTGGATGAAAAAGTCATTGCCGCACAGGGGATTGAAGATGTCGAAGCAACTGCAAAATTCTGCCGTTCCGATGTTTTTGTTGCAATGCAGAATCTCCGCTGTCTGGTTGACGAACTGGAAACCAATATTTCTTCTAAAGACTGGCCCATGCCGTCTTATGTTGACCTGCTGTTTACTGTCTGATTTTCATCAGAAACAAGTTATTAAAATGCACCGTCCGGAACTGGATTTCCGGACGGTGTTTCTGATTCATCATAAAAATTCAATAAAATTTAACATAAAAATTCTGATTTTTTATTGCAAATATTTAAAAAATGTGATATAATAAATCTATAAACCATCCATTCTATCACTGAGGTATCAAATTCATGAGCAAATCAAAACACACCTATTTGCGGGCTATGTTGCTGACAACATTTCTTCTGCTGGCACTTATCCTGATTTTTGCATTGTTCCGGAACAGGCTCAATAAAAAGCTTCGTGAAATTGCTGAAAACCAGCTTGCAGTGAATGCCTCTGCCATATCCGCAGTATTCTATACTAAACTGGATGACCAGCTTATCATGCTG
>JAFRMZ010000117.1 GCA_017430465.1 Oscillospiraceae bacterium | reverse complement strand
TTTCTTTTTTCACTCCAAACAATCTTTGGTAATCTCCTGCTCTTAATTTTTTGATTCTTTTTTTATTGTTCATCTCCGTTCACCTCATGAATATTATACTTCGCTTTCTTTTTCCTGTCAAGGTTTCCGAACAGGTCTACTTGAGTTGGAATAGGTTTGGTGAGGTCTGCATGAAGTTTATTTTGTAATAAATAAACCTCATCTATTTCAACTTCTTCTCTAAAGCACATAAATGAAAGCATTTTCATTACACATTCGTAATATTTATAGAGTGCAGAAAGTTTTTGCTTTTCTGAAAAATGGATAGATAATTCTACATCATCATTCTGGATTGAATTCCCTTTTTGAATAGAATAAGTACCTTTAACAATTGTACGAATAGAAATTGTACATTGCAAATCTTCTTCTTTGACTTCATAAGTCTGCTTATCATTGTCAATATGTCCCTCAATTTTTTTAAAATCTGGAGAATCAATAATAACAGCATTTTGAGGAAATAACTTATTCAATGTACCACCCACAAAGCTCATTCCTTCAAAAAAATGTTCTGTTGTTTTATCTGTATACCATCTATAGATTAAAAATGGTGTTCTGAATCCTCTATTTATATTTATTTGGGAATCTCCTGTATCAATCAATAATTGTGTACCCTCTCTTGTTATACACTTAGTAAATCCATCTACTGTGTCAGGCATAAAATAACCATTAAATTCAGAATTTGGATAAGAAAAAACTTTATCAGTCATAAAAGAGAACACATAACTGTTATGATGAAATATAATTGGTCTATCCTTGCATTCAACAATTCCCATCATTTCCTCTGGTGCTTTCATGTATTATTACCTCCCTATTCCATTGGCTTAATCATGCTTTCAATAAATTCTATTTCTTCATCGGTCAAGCCATATTTAGCATAAAGCTGTCTGTCAATCTCCGGAACAGATACAGACCAGTCAATATCTGAATCAGGCGTAAAGTCTTGCATAGGAACGTTTTTCCACGATTCACGCGGATTATCCTGTGTGACTTTTAATGTGCCTAACATAGTTCTCGCAAACTTTGTCTTAATGTATTTCAATACATTAACCGCTTCTTCTTCTGTTTCAAATTTTCCAATACTTAAAAATGTAAGAGTATGTCCGACATTAGGATTTCCAATAACTGGATTAGAAAGCGTTTCTCCGATTGCTCCTGAACCATTAGCTTTTGGAACGAATACTTTATAAAACTCAAAATTATCAGGGGTTTTCAGATATTTTTGCTTAATCCATTTCAATATACGTCCGTTTTTCTCTTTGATATATATCATAGCATATTTTTCTGAATCATCCGGCTTTTCATCAAAAAGCAATTCAGGAAAAGTATTGGAAATATTTGAGCTTACATCATACTTGTGTCCCTTACTTGGACGGTCAATAGCCCATGAATTTTCGTTATACAATTCATCAGTTAATTTATACAAATCTCTTGGATAAACCAATTCAGAAAATGAATCAAGTTCATCTGTAACAACCTTTTGCATTATGCTACGAATTTCCTCATATGCAGAAAACACTCCGATTTTACCAAATTTTTTAGATTTATCCCACATGGTAACTGCAATACCGCCTTTTACATCTACCGTTGGGAAAACAAGTGTACTATCTCCCAGTAATCCACAACTTTGAAATGCTCGTCATTTAATATTTTTTCATTCCAATCTTTCGGAGTTTTTCCGGCATTGAATAGAAAACGGGCAGGGTGAATAAAAGTTCCACGATTACATATTTTCTGAGCAGAATCTATAAATAAATGATAGATAGGGTCTTTTCCATTTCCATCGCCATCATTATTCAACTGATAAGGTGGATTACCCACAACAGCATCAAATTCCATTTTATCGCCCTTTCTGTGCCAGTAACTCGGTTTCAGCACTTTCTCCACAAAGTTTTTCTGCTTGTTCTGCATGGTATTGATAAGGTCATCAAAATAATGTGCATTGACAGAAATATCCCTGTATCCGACCAGAGTACGCTTTGTAATCTGCTTTGCCATTGGTATCTGACAAATCACAAAGATATTTTTTTCGACAGTTTCTTTCCAGAGGGCATTCTGTTTTTCAAGTGTCAGCTCGTCCGCTGAGAATGCCTGACATCTGGTACGGAAGATGCTGTACACCACATACAGCGGATAAAGCCCTGTTTTCGAGTTGATTTCCAGAATATGTGCTTCCGGATTGCCGAATGTTTCCGCTGTGACCTGACCGCAGTCCACAAAACGAGGAGTTTCAAGCATAACCGCATGAACAGGCGGATTTTCTTCATAGAAGCTGTAACCGCCCAGACAGGCGCTAATGTGCAGGTTGACAACACTCCACGGAGTCAGAACGGTTTCTTTATCCGGATTCTTGAAACAGGAGAAAAGCTGTGCAATCTGCTTTATTCTTTCAGTAGGATTCAAATCGTCAGCACCTTTGACAAGATTCCTGATTTTTCTTCCGGCAGCAATGAAAATATCCTCATCATAATATTTGATAAACTGCTGAAAAACCTCTCTGGTGACACCTTTCGGCATGAACTCTGTCCATGAAGCCTCATCAATGATAGAATTATCAAGGAATTTATCAATTGTAAAGTCCTCATCAATGGCAATATCCGCCCCATAAATCATAAGGGGCATACGGATAGAGATTCCTCTGAGAATGGAAATGGCATTGCCTCTATTCTTTTTCTGCTTTTCGAGTTCATCAAGTTTTGCCTGTTCTTCGGGGGTACGCTGAGTTTTTGGCTTTTTCTGAATTTTCTGGGTTTCCTGATATTCTTCATCAGTAAATCCCTGATGATTGATGTCAATTTCCTTTGTTTTCTGCTGTGCTTTTGATGAGCCGATAATGCCTTTGAGTTTATCAAATTCTTTGAGTTCCAGTTCTGACAATTTCAGAAGTTCATCATTATAGAGATTAGTATCATCGAAGCCGTTCTGAACAGCACGTTCAGCATAAGCTCTTTTGAGCTGTTGAAGCAATCTATTAGTATCATACTCTTTCATGGCAGTGCCGTTAATGGCAATAACAGGGCAATAATTGAGAAATTCGCCCATAATTTTCCTGTCTGATTCAGAAGCCTTTCCGGCTTTTGTGGAGAGAGCTACGGATTCCGCAATCATTTTAAGCGTTCTGTCGGGTGCGAAGTCAAAGACATAGCAGTTATCCTTGATTTTGCCATTCTGATTACAAGGGGACTGCACACGGAAAATCGTTTGCAGATAGCTGGAAGCAGAAGTTGAAAATGTTCCGGCAAGCATGAACACGGCAGTCCACTCTCTGACGGTGACACCTGTTGTCAGCTTACCGCAGGACAGCGTGATAGTATAACCATCAATACCAGCATCTGAAATAGCATCACGGACTTTTTTGAGAGCTGTATCTGATTTTTCTTCCTCGTCACCATCTCCGGCAACATTGACGATTTTGAACATTGAGAAAATCGGGTGTGATTTGAGCATTCTGCTGAGTGCCTTTGCTTCTTTTACTCCGGGGACAATCCAGAGCGAATGCCTGAACAGATTTCGATACTCTTTTGTTGCATAGGGATATTGGCTATCCAGACTTTCTTTTGTAATCAGATTGAGGAAACTCAGAACATCTTTTTCATGAACGAAGTCACCGATTTTTGCTTCTGACGGAACGGTTTTGAAATCATGACGAATATCACCAGTCCATGTTCGGAAATATTCATGAAAATTGAAAGCCTTATCCTCAACTTCAACATAGCGACTGCCTAACAATTTTCCCAAATCATAGACGAAAATATTCATTTTGGGGAGTTCATCATAAGGATTGGAATCACCGAAATGCTGTAAATCCCATTCAGCTTTGGCACGCTGTTCCATGATATAGTCCCATGTATAGACATTTGAATCATAATCACCCAAAATATTGAACGGCGTTCCGGAAAGAGCCAGAAATTTTGTATTTTCTTTCACAAGAGCGTTAATGACTTCTTCTCCGAGTGCAGTTGTTGTTCCCTCATGGGCTTCGTCAACGATAACACAATCCCATTTAGTATTGAATATCGCTGTATTCTTAGAGAATTTTCCTCCGACAGTATCAGACCCTCTCAAATCCTGAATCGACGCAAAATAGATAAATTTCTTATCTCCTGAAATAAGGGATTCTATCGTATCTCCCTGATTTTTAGAACCATAGTGATATTCATTTTCATTATGGAAAATTTTTCCGAAATCTTCATACCAGCCATGATTCACAACTGGACGATGAGTGACAATCATTGTTTTCGCAAAGCCCATTTTCCGGACAACTTCCAATGCACTCAAAGTCTTTCCGAAACGCATTTTAGCATTCCAGAGCATACGATTTCCGGAGCGGAACTGTTTGACAGTGGCATTAATAGCATCAAGTTGTTCTGGACGAAATACAACAGGTGTGAATTTGATACTTGTTTCTGACGGCAAAAGTGATACTCTATCATCTTTCACCGCTTTAATAGCATTTTTCGCTGTTTCAAGACTAATTTTGAACCATTCTTTTGCGGTACTGCCTTTGACTTTGACAGGGGATATATCAGAATTTTTTAGAACCGCATGAACATCATGGTCACGGAAAGCGGTTATAATACCGTCCTGATTCGTCCGGACGGCTAACTCTGTATGCAGGAGAGTAAAATCAATTCCGGCAGTATTGGTATAAGATTTAATTCGATTTTTTGCCGCCTGATTCAGAAGTTTGCAGTTTGGCGGCAGATTTTCGATGCTTTCGCTTGACTTTAGTGTTGCATCACCGATTTTGAGCAGTCCTTTGTGTTTGTTATCATCAATTGTGAAAATATATATCAGTTTGTAAGAAAACGAATCTGTAAATTG
>JAFRMZ010000116.1 GCA_017430465.1 Oscillospiraceae bacterium | reverse complement strand
GATACAGCATCTGACAGACTTGTTTCAGTTCGCCGTCATCATAATCGGGATTTGTGACGGAAAGACTCAGATTAATAATATCCACATCAACGGAAAGCAGGCTTTTCAGAGCCTCGATGAGAACTTCCGCACAAGTCAAGCCGTCATCGTTGAGCACCTTTATGCAGATGAATTCCGAATCCGGTGCAATTCTGCGGATAGTCTGCAAACAGAACGTTCCGTGTCCGAACGCATCATCACAGTCAGAACCGATAAGAATAGAATCATCTTTCAGAAGAAAGCTTTTCCGGTCGATGATACAAGCCGGATTCTCGATGCAGTTACTATTGATTCCGCTGTCAAGAATTGCTATTTTCATAACAGAAATGCTCCTTTCCGTCCGGAATTATCCGCCGAACAGCCACTGTAAAAAACCTATAATCGAAGATTTAGACACCTTTCAGACCCCCTTTATCAAACTAACACTATCATAGCATCACACATAGCAGAAAGCAATGACACAGCGTTTTTCGGATTACGAAAGCGGGTAAGCGGTTAAATCTACAGCGTTCGGAAGGACGATTTCTGCGAGAAAATCCGTATCAGAATAGTGAAAATTGACAATGCCTTTGTTCCGTTCGACAGCGTTCTGCACGTTGAGAATGCCATAGCCGTGATTTTGTTTATCGCTTTTCTGGGTCAGAAAGCATTTCTGATTTCTGCGCACCGGCACGCTGACAGGGTTCTTGACGGTGATGCTCAAGGTGCTTGCAAGAATCCTCACAGAAACAGAAACCTTTTTTTCTCCCTCACAGAGCGAGGCAGAATAAAAGGCATTCTCAAATATATTGGACAAGATAGTACAAATATCCATATCAGACACAAGCAGATGCTCCGGAACGTGTCCACTCCAATCGGGCGTGACAGTTCTGTATTTGCGCATCATATCGCTCAGAATGATGTTCACGAGCATGTTTCCGGTCTGCGTTGTCGGGCGAAGCTTACTGATAGAGCCGTTCAGTTTGGAAATATATTCTTCCGCTTCAGCAATCTTCTGTTCTTCCAGCAGAGATGCCACGCAAAGCAGATGATTAGAAATATCATGCCGGAATTTTCTGGTTTCGTGTTCCTTTTGCAGAAGTGTCTGATAATATTTCTGCTGTGCTAACGACAGTTCATGATTGAAATCACTCAGTTTGCGATAATAATTTCTCGAACTGTTATAGTACATCATCAGCAAGCCGATAATGAAAAATAAAATGCTCAAGATGCAGGCACTCCCCCCGACTAGAACATTATTCCGAAGCGTGGACTGATATTCTGTATAGGTAAACGGTGCGAGGAATATCAATGCCGAGCCCTGTCCGATAATCAGCAGAATAATATACAAAGTGCTGAAATTTCGTGCCGTTACTGCCTTGAATTTCTCCGTATTATACAAATGATGCATCACAAGCGCACAGGCTGTCAGCAGAACCAGACTCGCAGAATTAAATGCCGAAAATAAATAAGGATTGCTTTGCAGACTGTTATCAGAAAAATGAAATATCCGTTTCAGAATGCCGGCGAAGCCGTCATCAAGACAGCAGATAACCAGAAATCCCAATGTTATCGGCAAAATTTTAATTCTGGCATCGACCGCAAGACAGACCACCGGAATCACAACCGCCGAAAATAACACTGCATACTCCTCACTGACAAAATAACTCCCCAAAGCCGTACAGACCAGCCCCAGCCCGAACGCAATCTTGGAAGCGGGCGAACTTCGATAGCGAAAATTCAGAATTCCGCAGGTGAACAGCATTAACTTGATATACTCAATCACAAAATTAAAAATATTAACTATCATGACCCTTTTCCCCTCGATACGCTTAATTTATCTTTTAAATTATCTTTGCATGTTCCTGAACGTACTGCAAATAGGCACTCTTGAATCCCGAAATCTTACGTCTTGCAATCGGAAACACAATATCAGAATACATCAGTTTCAGCTGATTCTTCTCGATGCTCTGCACATACAGCAGGGAAATCAAATACGTTCTGTGAATCTGAAAGAATCCCTTTTCGCTGAGAATGCGTGTCCATTCTTTCAGCTGTACCGAACAGCTGTAAACATTCTGATGAATATCATACACATACGTACCATCGCCGAAGGCTTCCAGATATAAAATATGATTCAGCTCCAGCTCCCAGATTCTGCCTTTTTGACGGATAATAATTTTTTCTTTTTCGCTGATTTCGTTCTGCGCCTCTGCCAGAGCCTCATAAAGGGCATCAGACTTGACGGGCTTATTCAGATACCGAAACGCTCTGACCCGGAATGCGTCCTGCATAAATTCCGCATGGCTGGTCAAAAAAATAATTCTGATTTCCTTATTCAGTTTTCGGATATGTTCAGCGGTCTGCATACCGTTAAGACCGGGCATTTCGATATCCAGAAACACCACATCGAATTCCGTCATATGTTTGAGCAGTTCTTCACCGCAGGAAAAGAGTCTGACAGAGCAGTTTCTCAGATAATCCTGCACCGCTCCGCCCAATCTTTCCCGAAGCAGACGGTCATCATCACAGATAGCAATTTTCATTTGTTTACCTCCAATAAAATATATATGCCAGAAGCGGGAACTTTCTACAGAAACCACATCTTTTTCAAATTATAACATGAAGAAAACTTCTTGTCAATAATATTCTTTAATAGCTGTGCCGAAATGAATCTCTCTCCGCTGGCATTCGGAGCGGTAAAAAATTTTCTAATCATAGTTGCACAAAATACATATTTGGTGCAGGTTTATAAAATGCAGAAATCACTTATTTACGGTATTTTTAGTAGT
>JAFRMZ010000115.1 GCA_017430465.1 Oscillospiraceae bacterium | reverse complement strand
GATGATGATTACGATGATGATGATTATTATGATGACGACGATGAGGAAGAATATCACGGTTCGAGCTATGCGCCCCGTGATGATGACGAGGAGGAGGAAGAAGAACCTGTTCCCCAGCCTGTCAAAGTTCAGCAGCCGATTCAGCCTGCACCTGCTCCGGTTGCATCTGCTGAAGTCGTTCCTCAGAATGCCGGTCAGACTGCTGCGGATATTACTGCCGCCGCCGCTGCCATCACTGCTGCCGCCGCCGCCATCACTGCCGCAACTGCTGCTGCAAAACCGGCCGTTCCGTCCCTGTCCGGCCTGAGCGATTTGCCTGATTTATCGCATCTGACAGACCTTTCCGACTTAGATTTGCCGTCTGTTCCCAGCGTTCCGGATGTACCGGATGTACCAGATGTGCCGACTGCACGTAATACAGGAAATTCCAATCCGTTTGAAGCAGATTCTGATGCTGATATTCCGGAAGTTCCGACACTTTCTGTACCTACACTTTCAAGTGATGATATGGACCCGATGATTCCTGTTACTCCGACACCGGGTTATCTGTACGGCCGGCGTGCTTCCAGAGCATTACAGAGCATGTATATTTCGCCGCAGCCCCAGTCTGTCTATATGGGACAGCCTCAGCAACCTCAGTCTGTCTATATGGGACAGCCTCAGCAGCCTCAGTCTGTCTATATGGGACAGCCTCAACAGCCCCAGTCCGTCTATATGGGACAGCCCCGCCAGTCTGCATATATTCCGCCGCAGCCGCAGTCTGTTTATCTCGGCCAGCCTCAGCAGTCGGGTTATCCCCAGCCGATGCCCCAGTCTGTACACACACCGTCTTCTCATTACGGAAACAATGCAGCAATGAATTCCTTACAGTTGAATTCTGCACAGCTTCAGCAGATGCAGAGACAGGTTGCCCAGCAGCATCAGCCTTCGCAGGGGGTTCGTGTTTCTACAATCGAGCAGAAAGCCGTTGTGCCGGATGCTGTCCGCAATGCTATCGCCAAGACAGCCGCCAAGACACAGGCTGGTGAAAATGTATTCGACCAGCAGGGCGGAAAAGTAGAAGTTGCCGATGACATCATGTCCGCACTCAGCCAGATGGGTGAAGATACCAGCTCATTCAGCAAGAAAAAGAAAGAAGACAATGAGCCAGAAATCAAAGGCGTAAAAGAATGGAAACCCAAAAACAGCAATAACAGAAAAAACTTTCTGAAAGACCTTCATAAAAAAGGCCTGTAATCAGATGCATCTTTTGCAGTTCCGCAGTGGAATCATGCGTTTTCTCCATTGCGGGACTGTTTTATAATAACAGGAGGAATTTTATATTATGGCAATTATCAAACGAGAAGCCGTTCTTGCTTCTGTCCGCAGTCAGTTGATGACCAATCCGCAGAGAGGGACAATTCTGCTTCTGAATCTGCTGAAACTGTTTGCCGACAGAAAAGACGATGCAGAATTTGTAAAAGAAATCGCTGACCTTGCAAGCGATTTAGCCGCTGTTTCCATCGAATCGCCCTACGCACAGTCACCGCTGTTTGCACAGCCCGTGCCAATGCCATATTTACAGGGGGGAAGTATTCCGGGGGCAAGTATTCCGGGAATCAGTCTTCAAGTGCCTTCTTTTGCAGATGGAAATCCCGGAGATTCCATACAGCTTTCTAAAAGCCGTCCCGAAGCCAAGCCGAAACCCATCGCTGGCGATGCTGTTTCTGCACTGAACCAGATGGGCGAAGATACAACACAGTTTGTCAACAAGCAGTCCAATGAACCCATGATTGAAGGTTATGAAGAATGGACTCCCAAGCCCAGAAAAAACGGCAGAAAGACTAATAATGCTCCCAATAACAGCAATAATAAATAATCAGGAGAAACATCATCATGACTGAAGCAGAAAAAAATAAAATCATCGCTTCTCTGGAAGAACGGCTTACCGGCGACATGCTTCGGGATATGCAGTTCTTGCAGGAACAGACCGCCGTCTATGCCGAACAGGAAGACGGTGCAGAAATTGCTGATGCTATTGTTCAGCTTGCCATGCGCAAAATGCCTCAGGAACATCAGGATTATCTGAATAAAATGCTGTATCTTGACGGAAAGCGTTTGAATGCAGTTTATCAGGAAGCTGTAGAACTGTCAAATCAGCATCTGACAGCGCAGTCCATGAATCTGACCAAAAAGCTGTATCATCATATCAGAGAAAATTTCAAAGAGACGGAAACTTCACGATTTTTCAGTTTCCGTAATCTTCTGGAATCGAATTTATATTATCAGCTTTACAACCCGACAAAGAATCTGAACAAAACGCCGTTTGATTTTACCAGATACATTACACTTCATGCATATAATCTGATTGAAATCCGCCGGACAGAAGAAGCACTTCCGGTATTGCAGGAAGCTATCCGGCTGAATCCGGTAAATCCTGACCCCAGATTTGAACTCGCTGAAGCATATAAACTGCTTGGCAATTTGAAGATGCTGCTGGAAACTATCAAAGATACTATTCCGGTATGTACATCAGCCTATGCCCTTGCAAGATGCTATACCAATATGGGATGGTACTGCACAGAACTGAAAGATTATAACAGCGCAGTAGCATTTTATTTTGAGAGCATGATTTTCGAGAAACATCCGGCTGTCCCTGCCGAACTGCATCATATTTCAATGCTGACAGGTGCACCGATTACACCGCCGACCCGTCAGGAAGTTCTCAAAGCATTTGAAAAATACAAAATCCGCAACGGTCCGGGGGAAGAAGTCCTGCATGTTGTCACCTCACTGTCGAATCAGGCTGTTGAACGTCAGAACTGGACAGAAGCTGTCTTTTATCTGTACGTGATTTATGACCTGACAAAAGACCCTGCCGCAAAAGCTATGCTTGAACGCTGTCAGGCAAGACTGGAAGAACAGGTTCAGCAAGATAAAAAGGAGAACTGATATGGTTACTACAAATATTATGGAGAAAACTTCTTGCCGTTCTATTATCGCAACACATGGCTGTTTTTCACTTCTGGAATATGACAGGGATATTTCTGTCAACAAAACCACAGCACAGACGGAATTCTTCTCCTCTCAGATGAATGTCAGAAAACGTCAGGTTATTGCAAATCTGAACGGAAACGGCGTTATTATTCAGGCCGGTGCGATGCAGTGGATTGCCGGCGCAGTGGATGTTACTACCAATATCAACGGTGTAGGCGATTTCGCCAAGAAATTCCTTGGCGGAAAAGTTACCGGCGAAAGTGCTGTCAAGCCTCGTTATTCCGGAACAGGTACGCTTGTGCTTGAACCGACTTATAAGCATATTCTGTTTGAAGATGTTGCATCATGGGGTGCATCCGGTATGGTAATTGAAGATAAATTATTCTATGCCTGCGATGATACTGTTGATATGAAAGTGGTTGCCAGAAGCAATCTTTCTTCTGCGGCACTTGGCGGAGAAGGCTTGTTCAATAACTGTCTGGTTGGCAAGGGTATCGCCGTTCTGGAAAGTTTTGTTCCTCGTGATGAACTTATTGTAATGGAACTGACTGAACCGAATGACGTTGTCAAGATTGATGGAAACATGGCCATCGCCTGGAGTGGTTCTCTGAAATTCACTGTTGAAAAAACGACCAAAACACTTGTCGGCTCTGCGGCATCCGGAGAAGGTTTTGTCAATGTCTACAGAGGCATCGGAAAAATCCTGATGGCTC
>JAFRMZ010000018.1 GCA_017430465.1 Oscillospiraceae bacterium | reverse complement strand
TATTCACGCTCCACACGGTCAATAAAGACATTTTCGGAATCCCAGTAGGCAGGATTTCTGGTCAGAATCTGTTTTTCCTGCGGAATCCATGTCGAGAGGAGATATGCGCCGTTATAAAGCAGATTTTTATTGTCACGGCCGAACATGTCTCCGGTTTCTTCAAGATATTTCCGGCAGACGGGCATATAAGAAGAATATCCCAGAACACTCAGGAAAAACGGACAAGGCTGTTCAAGCGTGTAAACCAGAGTATAATCATCCGGTGCACTGACACCAATGTCAGAAGCAAGCACTTCCTGCATTGTGGTTTCCTGAATGTTTTTCTCCTGCGGATTGTCAGGCGGGCCGTCCCCTTTGCCTTCCGGATTGCTGTTATCCCATGCAGTATAGTCATAATAAGCCTGCGCATTCCGGATTATCGAACCGGATGCATACATATACTGACAGTCAGATTCATTCTTGGCGTTGTTGACATATTCGGCAGAGGCTACCCAGTCATCCGCAATTACTTCATCATAGACATTGCCCTGATAATCCATCCATTCCACGCCCTGCCGGATGTGGAATGTCCATTCTGTCATATCTTCGTTATGCTCCCAGCTTTCGGCAAGACAGGGCAGAACATTTCCGTAGCAGTCATATTCGACAAGACAGTCAATCATGTTTGCCGAAAGATAAGTTTCATTGTAGGTATTCGTTTTCAGATAGTTCAGCGTGCTGACTTCTGCCGGATAGTACATCCGGAATACGTTTCCGCTTTCGACAGTGCTGGAAACATCATCGTTCATGATGATTTCTTCTGCATCCTGATTGCAGGCAGAAAGCAGAAGCAGGGAACAGGCACATAAAACAGAAATGATTTTTTTCATAATTTCGCCTCCTTTTGATTCTAATTCCGGACAGGCCTGCCAAGTTTTTCATAATATTTTCTTTTTTCTTCGTACATGCGGGTTTCCGCAGTGCTAATCATTTCTTTCAATGTCATTTCCGGCTCGCCCAGACAGTAGCCGGCCGAAACATGATATTGATTCTGTTCAATTTCAGAACGGACTTTGTTCAGAACATTCTGCATCTGTTTATCAGTCTGGTTCTGCGTGAAAACAATAAATTCATCACCGCCGATGCGGTAGACAGTTTCTTCGCCGAAGCAGATTTTCAGCGTATCAGCAATAAAGCGGAGCATTTTATCTCCGGCCAGATGGCCTTTTGTATTATTGAGTTCATGCAGGCCGTTGGCATCCAGATAGACACATACAAGATGTTCCGTTGTTTTTAGCTGGTCGCAGTAGGCCTCGTAACAGTTGCGGTTCTGAAGTCCTGTCAGAACATCGATATTTGCCTGCTTCTTTGCACCGGCAACCGAACGCTTGTTCATCTTTACCATGATTCCCAGATAGATGCTCAAGAAAATCACAATCCCGATGCTGAACCATGTAATAGAAGTTTTCAGTGCCCTGACAGGAGCAAAGATTTCTTCTTTGCTGAGACAGACCATAATTTCCCAGTTTTCCAAATCCATGGGCATGTAAGACAGATAAACAATGCCTTCGGATTCGGTTTCAATCTGGCGGAATGCGGATTTTCCGGCTTTGAGGCTTTCCTGCAAAGATTCGATATTCAGGTCATCCAGACGGTGAATGTCCTGATTCCAGTTATTGACGATGAATTCGCCGTTTGTCCGGTCAATGATGCAGAATGTACAGTTGCCGTTATAAATGACAGGGGCCCATGCACGTGCAATATTGGCCGGTGACATTTCTGCATAGAGCAGACCGATGGTCTTGCCGTCCTTCCGGATGGGCATAAAACTTCGGATAACCATTGTATCCGAAGCATTCAGAGCAGGCTGTAAACCGCTGATGTGTTCACCAAGAAGGACTTCTGACTGATAGTTCATCACGCCATCAGCACTGACTTCTTTTCCCTTGAGCTGAATGCAGTTGTTTTCCGGTGTGAGAATGCCGATATTGGAAATCAGACTGTTGACATCATAAACGTTCAGATAGGTGCTGACATCAATAGAAGTCAGGCTGTCCTGTTCAGCGACAACGCTGGCCAGCATCCGCAGGTTCATGCGGTCATTGCGGAAATTGGCTTCCAAATCCTGCATAGCTTCTTTCGTGGAGAGGGATAAATCAGAATAGCATTGTTGTCTTGTGATATGCTCCACCTCCCAGACAAAGCTGAGGAGCAGAAAAATAATCGAGAAGAACAGCAGAATTGTCGCAGTCATGCCGGAATTCAGATAAGATGCAGAGCTGTTTACAGAGTGTTTTCTCATGTAAATCACCTTTTTTGATATAGTTATGATAAAAAAATTCTGGAACTTTTCATTTAATTCTTATTATAACATAAATCGACAGAAATTGCAAGCATTACAGGATAAAATTCATGAATTATTTATAAATCAAAAGCCCTCGTGCGAGGGCTTTTTCAAAAAATTATTTTTTATCAGAAATTATATTCATAGGGGTCATAGCGTTTGAAAGAGGCTTCGTTTCTGGTGACAGAAAATGCAGATGCCCATTCATCCATTTTGGATTCAAATGCATCGTAATATTTGCCGTATTCAGCGTTGCTTACAGTAGTTTCTGTCCAGAGGTCATCTTCTGTCATGCGCTGGGTGATGTCATAGCGGACAACCAGATAATAGCTTTCGTCTTCTTCGATAAAATATACTTTTCCATAATCCGCTTCGGTAATTTCCAGAAGTTTGTTATAGACAGTTTCATCAGGAGTATAATGAATATCTTCTTCGTTATCATAATCTTCTTTATGAACTACGCTGATAATACTTTCATTCTGATAGGGTGCAGAAGTTTCTTCTTCAGCAAGCATTTCAGGGTTATCTTCCAGAGTTTCATCACTGGTGAGGGCATCAGCATCGGAATCAGCCGTTTCCTCAGAGGATGCATCTTCGGAAGAAGATTCTGTTTCAGAATCGGCATCTTCATCAGATGCGACAGCGGTTTCTTCTTCGGCGGAAGTTTCAGCAGAAGTTTCAGCATCGGTTTCTGGTTCAGTGGTATCTTCTGCGGTTTCGGATTCTGTATCCGTTTCAGAAGCTTCTTCGGGAGAGGAAACTTCTTCGGCAGTAAGAATTCTGGGTGCATTGAGAACTTCGGCAGTTTCCTCGACAACAATTTCAGACTCGGCGGAAGATTCAGCCTCGGCTTCTGTTTCGGCAGCCGCAACGGATTCCTGATATGCTTCATAATCTTCCTTGACAGCATCCATTTCCGTCATAACTGCTTCTGCTCCGCCGGACTTGTAGGCATTCTCGACACGCTTCTGATATTCTTCAGCAAGTGCCTTGATTTCTTCCTTGTCTTCGGATTTCAGCAGATTTCCGTCACTGTCG
>JAFRMZ010000114.1 GCA_017430465.1 Oscillospiraceae bacterium | reverse complement strand
TATCTGTTATCATAAAAAATCAGACCTGAAAGCCTTCGCTTACGGGTCTGATTTTATTTTTCATGCCATTCTGAACGGATACAAACTTGTTTTTCTGTTAATTTGCGACATAATTAATCGCTGTATTGACGAAGTTTTCACCGCCGTAGCTGTCCACGATGGTCATAGCAGACTTATCATATTTAACATCAATGACAAAACCGCAGAAACCGGGGTTATTTTTCAAATCAATTGCCACTTTGACAGTATCGCCCTGTTTTGCGGAAACGCTGTTGACTTTCAGAGCGAAATCATCAGCAGGGAAATCGGCCTGCGCCGTAACATCGGTATTGACAGCTACTTCGCCGTTGATGATTTGCGGATGATAGGATTTTACTTCCCAGCTTGCAATATCTGCCTTTTCGATAGTAATCGGATAGCTTCCGTCCGGAATATCTTTATTGACTTCAAATTCAATAATCAGGAATTCGCCTTCAAACAGGAAGTCTCCTTCCTGAGACATATCCAGCCAGTAAGCCTTGCAGAGGTCATAAGAGGGCGTATAAGCAGAAGTATTTCCGCCTTCGTTTGGCTTGAAGGTAGCCGGATTTTCAACAGGTTCTGTCACGACAACAGTTTCTGTTACGGGAACGGCTTCTGTCACGGGCTGACCTGCTGTATCTGTCACAGGCTGTCCGTTGGCTTCGGTAACGGGAACGAATTCTGTCACGGTAACGACTTCGGTTTGTTCCTGACCGTTAGCATCTGTTACAGGCTGACCCTTATCATCAGTTACTTTGACATATTCTGTAGCCGGAACAACTGTTACAGAAGTAGTGGATGCTTTTTCAGTATTATTTCCGGCTGCGGTAGTTGCAGTACCGCCGGAAGCCTCACTGCCTTCGGCATTTTCAGCACCTTCTGCGGCATCACCGCCGGCTTCGGTGACTTCTTCACTCGTGCCGACATCATGCACGAATGTAAGGGACTGTTTTGTCTGGTCGAGTGAAATTGTTTCCTGCGGGGCAACTGTTTCGGAATTTCCGTTTTCACTGGTGCTGGAGCATCCGAATGCAGTAACTGCAAGAGAAGCAATCAGGCAGACGGTGAGAATTTTCTTAAAATTATGTTTCATGATAATTTCATACCTTCCTTTCAAAAAAAGACGCATGTTTCAGCTTATCTTATTATACACTTTTTCGATACAATTGTCAAGGGCTTTTTGTTTACCAGAATATGAAAATCCATTGACAGTTTGTAATTTTTATCACAAACATATTGCAAAACGGTACAGAATATGTTATAATAAATACTCAGGAGGTGTTTTATTTTTATGATTACAATCAAAACATACAGAGGGCACATCCGCAACTGGGAAGCCCTCAGCCAAGAACTCGGCCTTGCTGTTTCTGCTATGACCAGAGAGGAACGTGAACAGGCGATTATCATCAAAGCTTACGAAACATGGGGAAAAAACCTTGCTGACCATTTTTATGGCATGTTTGCCTTTGCGCTCTGGGATGACGAAGCTCAGGAATTATTCTGTCTGCGTGACCAGTTCGGCACAAAGCCTTTTTATTACTATCTGACAGAAGACAATCAGCTTCTGTACGGTACTTTTATCCGTGATATTATCAGTCAGGAAGGATTTGTTAAGGAAATCAACAAAGACATGCTTCAGATTTACATGAGTCTGACTTATGTCGCCGGAGAAGATACTTTTTTCAAAGGCCTGAAAAAATTAATGCCGGGGCATTATCTGGTATTCAGAAACGGCAAACTCGAACTCACCCGCTACTGGAAACCGGAATTCAAACCCGATACCAGCAAGTCTCTTGATGACTGGGCTGATGAAATTCACGAAACTGTCAAGCAGATGTTCCGTGAAGTCAAGACCGATGACGAAACAGCAGAATCTTTCCTGTCCGGCGGTGTGGATTCTTCCTATGTGCTGGCAATGTCCGATGCCAAGCGTGCCGATTCCTGCGGATATGACGAAGAACGTTTCGATGAATCCCGTATTGCTTCCAAAACAGCAGAATTGCTCCACGTGGAACATTCTGTTGCCAACATCAAGCCGGAACAGTTCTTTTCTATTGTTCCGTATGTGATGTACAATATGGAACAGCCTTTAGGGGATGCCTCTGCGATTGTCTTCACGCTGGGATGCAATGCCACCGCCAAGCATACGAAACTCTGCTATTCCGGCGAAGGTGCAGACGAATTCTTCGGCGGTTACAATATGTACCGCAATGCGGAACGCTATGGCGATAATCTGAAAACATTCTATGTCGGCAATACCAACATCATGAAAGAAGATGAAAAGCAGAAAATCCTGAAATCCTACAATCCGGAAGTACTTCCTATCAATCTGGTAAAGTATATCTATGATGAAACCGAAGGTCTCGACCCTCTCACCAAAATGTCTGATGTCGATATTCAAATCTGGCTTGAAGGCGATATTTATCTGAATGTTGACAAGATGAGCACCGCCGCAGGACTTGAAATCAGAATGCCTCTCACGGACAGAAGAATTTTCGATATTGCATCCCGTATGCCTTCGGAATATAAAGTCAATGCTGAACAGAATAAAGTAGCATTCCGCACCGCTGCTGCGAAAGTACTTCCTGAGGAAATTGCTTTCCGGAAGAAGCTCGGCTTTATCGTGCCTGTCAGAATCTGGCTGGCTGATGAAAATTATAATCAGGATGTCAGAGCGAAATTCAACAGCGATTATGCTGCCGAATTCTTCAATATCGAAGAAATTCAGAAAATCTATGCTGAATATGTCGGCGGAAATTCCGACTTGTGGAGACAGGTCTGGACAATTTACACGTTCTTAGTCTGGTATGAAGAATATTTTATCAAGAGATAACTAAAACAAATCCCCTGTCAGGATGACAGGGGATTTGTCTGTTTTCAGATTACAGAGATGTTACCATACCAACGATATATTTCATGACAGTCAGTGAATCGGAAGAATCTGGTACACCGTTTCCGTTGATGTCAGCGGCTTTGGTCTGTTCATCAGTGAATACTTCCTTGCCGAGAATTGCTTTGTTAATGCTGATAACATCCAGAATGTCAACGCTTCCGCTGTTATCCACATCGCCCTTAGCATATTCGATAACAGTTTCGGTTGCCTGCGTTGCAGGAGCTTCTGTAGTAGTTGCTTCTGTTGTGGTGGTAGTAGCCGGCTTTGTGGTAGTCGTTTCTGTAGTAGTTGCCTTTGTAGTTGTAGTAGTAGCTTTTGTCGTGGTGGTTGTCGTTGTAGTGGTGGTAGTTGTAGTCGTTGTTGTAGTCGTTGTTGTTTCAGAAACGATATTCCATTTCTGGCAGTTGTTGCCGTTAGCCTCCCACTGCTGAACATTTGCACCGTAGTCAGCACTTGCATTTGCAACTTCGACAAGTGCCTTGTCAGAAGAAGCATGTGTCAGAATACCATAAGAACCATCCAGATTCTTGGTAAATCTGAACAGCATTGCACTGTCCTTTGTCGAATAGGTCACAATGTCGATATTTCCGCCGTTACCAGAACTTTCTGCTTTCAGCACATAGGTCTGGTCACGCAGAGAACGGATATAGTAATAATTGCCTGAACCAAATGCTTTCAGAACCCATTTCTGACAGTCATAATCATTTGCGCCCCACTGCTGAATATTGCTGTTATCTGCCATGACACCATCAACAATATCCATCACCAGACCGCTGTTGACGTTTGAGAATGTATAGACCATGCTGGTATTCATTTCAATGCCGGGGTCGGGTACGGATTCCAGAATCCAGTCCTGACAGTTTGCGCCGTTGATTGTCCATTCCTGAACGTTTGCGCCGTAATCGAAACTGCCGTTAATGACATCGAGCGCAGATTTTTCACCGGAAACTTTGGTTCTGATTTTGTAAGAGCCGTCAGAATTTTTTGTCAGCATAAATTTCTGGTTATCTGCGCCCTTATACTGATAGATGTCAATATTTGTTCCGTCATCTGTTTTCTTGCCTTCCACATCAAGGACATAAGTACCGCCGTCACCAACGCAGGATGCAATATAGTAATAGCCATCGCCTGCACTGTAGAGTTTCCAAGTATTCCACACGCCGGAATTGTTAGTTCCTTCGCCGTTTGCGCCCCACTGCTGAACATTGGCACTGTTTTCAGCGGCATTGTTGGCGACTTCGAGATATAATCCGCTGTTGACGTTCTTGAACATGAAAGCAGAACCTTCTGCAAACGTAGCGGCTGTATAAGTATCTGTTGTCGTGCCGGATTCGCCGGAAGATGTTCCGCTTCCGCCGGATGTGTTCGGAATGCTGGGGCTTGTTTTCTGCGATACACCGGAGCTGAAATGATAACCAATGCTCTTGTAAGTGCCTTTTGTTTCAGCGAAACCGCTGAAATTCGGAGAACCGTCAGAATTACGGCATGTTGCATGGAAATCCGTGCCCATGCCTGCAATTGTCAGAGTCGTGAATTCAGAATCCGATACCGATACACTTGTACCGGACTTGACAGCACTGCCTGAAGCCGTGAAAGAACCGTAATAATAACCGCCGTTATAGTACAGGGTATTTTTCATCACACCTTTGAATTTATCTGTTCCGGTAGCGATTCCGGCAGCATTTGTCTTTGTGACTTTGGAAGTATTGAAATAAGATACCAGTCCGGTCATAGTGGCGGTGCTGTTGCTTCTGTAAACCAGATAATTTGCCTTGCTGTTTCCGCCGAGATTGTTATTATAAGCAGTACAGTTTGTCATTTCGCCGAATTCCGGATTATTATTATCAGTAAAACCGCAGTTGAGATTTTCAAAAGCGAGGCAGTTTTCGACAACGTGGCGAGTACCGACACCGCCGCCGCCGAGCTTGAAACCGTTACCATCGCAGTCGCCGTAACCCTTACCGGATTCTGTAAAGCCGTTGCGGAATGCAACACAGTTCCGGAGCGTCACAACACCGATAGCACCAGTAGCTTCTTTTGCATACAAATCCCAGCCGTCATCGGAGTTGTTATAAGAAAAGCATCCGTCAAAGACATTTCCTTCACCGCAGGTGAGCTTTGCGGCGAAGCCGTCAGCATTTTCCATTGTGGCATCATCGCAGTTATTTTTAGAAGTACAGTTCTTGACTAAGTTATTGGTCGGCCAAGAAGAAATAGAATCCGCCTCAGAACGGTATCTGGAAATCTGCAAGCCGGTGTCCTGATTGGCATTAAATGTCATCATTTCCACGATATTGTTATTACCGGAAAGAAGCATTCCGTTATCGCCGGCATTTGCGATAGTAAAGCCGTAGAAGTGCCAGTAAGAGCCGTCAAGAATTACGCCGTAATTGGAAGAAGATACGCTTTCTTTCGAGAAATCGAACGTTACACTTGCACCGTTGTAAGCCGCAATCGTCTTGTATTTTCCGGAAGAACCGGAGTTACTCTGTTCAATTTTAATCGGCGATGAGAAAGAATAAGTACCTTCAAGCAGGTAGATATATCCGCCTGCTGAAACGGAACTGATTGCTTTTGCAACGGTTGTCGGGCTGGATGTGCTTGAGCCGTCACCTGTACCGTTCGGAGAACAGTAGATAACACTGCTTGCCGCAGATGCTGTCAACTGTTCTTCCGGAAAAGCCGTGCCCGGAATGGCGAATGCGGCCACTGCCAGCAGACCGGCAGTGATTTTCTTCATCTTTTTTTCATACATAAATTATTTCCCCTTTTTTCTGTAACTGAGTTACATTTTTTAATATTATAACAGATTATTCATAAAATAACAATTGGTATATTCACTAAATTTTATAACATCTTTTTGCTTAGTTTTGTCTAAAACAGGATTCTAAATTTATTTCAGCATCCTAAAAAAATCCCTGCTCCGGTATTCCGGAACAGGGAAAATTTTATTCACAAATGCAGAGGCACTTACTGCATCTTATAGGAATCAATCATTTTCTTGACCATCTGTCCGCCGATTTTGCCGGCTTCTCTTGCAGTCAGGTCGCCGTTATCGCCGGGCTTGAGGTCAACGCCAACTTCATTAGCGGATTCCATCTTAAAACGTTCCAGAGCTTCTCTGCCCTTCTGAGTCATTTCGCCTCTCATAATTCAAATCTCCTTTATGATGATAATTTTCTTGATGCTTTTGTGTTGCGGCTTTTCCTCGCCGCAATAGTATTATAAGCATTTCCTGAAAAAATATCTCTGGAAATTTCAGGAAGAAAAAAATTCAGAAAACTAGTGACAAATGCCGGAAAATATGCTATAATAAAATTATTCTTCTGAAAGGATGATGATATACTATGATTTATACACTGACATTAAATCCGGCTCTGGATTACCGGATTCATGTACAGGATTACAAAACCGGACAGGTCAACCGGACAAGTTCTGAAAAAATACTCTGCGGAGGAAAGGGCATCAATGTTTCGACAGTTCTGCATCATCTGGGCGTAGAAACGACTGCGCTCGGCTTTCTGGCAGGATTCACCGGCGCAGCAGTTTCCGTCCTGATGAAACAGGCCGGCGTTCCGCAGGATTTTATCATGCTTCCCGAAGGCAATACCCGCATCAATGTCAAGCTGATTGCGCATCAGGAAACCGAAATCAACGGCAGAGGATGCAGAATTGATGAAAATTCCATGAATCAGCTCTGGGAAAAGCTTGATAACATGCAGGACGGTGATACTCTGGTTCTGGCAGGAAGTATTCCCAATTCTCTGCCGGATTCCATCTACTGCGATATTATGAAACGCTATCAGGAAAAAAACATCCGCTTTGCCGTGGATGCCTCCGGCGAACTTCTGAAAAAAGCCCTTGCCTACAAGCCGTTTCTGATTAAGCCGAATCATCATGAACTTGGCGAACTGTTCGGCGTAAAGCTCCACCGTCCGGCGGAGGCTGTCCGCTATGCGCAGAAGCTTCAGGAATGGGGGGCAAGAAATATTCTGGTTTCCATGGCGGAGAAAGGTGCAGTTCTGCTTTGCGAAGACGGCGAAGTCTATCAGCAGGCGGCATTCCGTGGAAATGTTGTCAGCTCGACAGGGGCGGGAGATTCTATGCTGGCTGGCTTTCTTGCCGCCTATGAAAAATCCGGAAACCCTCTGCAAGCTTTGTATCTTGGCATTTCTGCCGGAAGTGCAAGCGCATTTTCAGAAGACCTTGCCACCAAAGAACAGATTGCAGAATTATTCAGAAAACTAGTCAAGAACTGAAAAAACTTCTCCAATCTTGTCATGAATGCACAGTTCTGCCATGCTGTCAGCCGGTGTCGCATCCCGATTGATGATAACCAGATGCTTTCCGTGGAAATAACGCAGAAATCCGGCAGCCGGATACACATTCAGCGAAGTGCCTCCGACTATCAGGACATCGGCATTCCGGATAGCTTCTACAGATTTTTCGATTATTGCATTATCCAGACCTTCTTCATACAGAACGACATCCGGCTTGATGATGCCTCCGCAGTCACATTCCGGAATGCCGGAAGATTCCAGAATATATTTTGCATCGAAGAATTTTCCGCATTTCCGGCAGTAATTCCGGTGAACGCTTCCGTGCAGTTCATAGACATTCTGACTGCCGGCCATCTGATGCAGGCCGTCAATATTCTGGGTGACAACGGCGGATAAGATGCCTCTTTTTTCCCATTCTGCAAGTTTTTTATGTGCCGGATTCGGCTTTGCATTCAGGCAGAGCATTTTATCTCTGTAGAATTCATAAAATTCCGCAGTATGCCGTTCAAAATAACTGTGACTGATGATTTCTTCCGGCATAATATTATGATACTTCTGGCTATAAAGCCCGTCAACGCTCCGGAAATCTGGAATTCCGCTTTCTGTTGAAACGCCTGCACCGCCGAAGAATACCATCTGTTTCGCTTCCGAAACGATTTCCTGCAATCTGGCGTACAGTCTTTCCTGTTCATGTCCATGCATAAGAATCAGCCTCCTGAAAATGATATTTGCTTTTATTATAGCATATCAGAATAAAAAATGCAAGCCGTCCTGAACTGATTTTCAGAACGGCCTGCGCTATATCATGCAGTTTTGAGTCTCGACAAAGCGGGAACTTTGCAGAGGAAATAAGCAATCATAATTGTCGGAATTATCTCCGGAAGCATATAAGTATTATAAGCCAGAGAATAAATCCAGACATTGCTGAAATTCTCCGGCATGAACTGCCCGAACGCTACTGCTCCGGAAATAACATGCGCCGTATATTTCAGCAGAAATACTATCGTGATGCCGACCCCGATACCCCATTTCGGCTGATTCCGGAACATTCCGGCAAGTCCGAGCACCGTAAAGGCGATAATATAATCACAGGCGAAGCTGACAGCTAACGATTTCGCTGACAGTCCCCAGCTTAATGCCGCTGAAAAATCTATCGCAAGCTGTACTAAAGAATAGGCGAATCCTGTTCCAAGTCCCCATTCTACCCCGTAGATAATCGAAATCATGCAGACCGGAAGCATACTGCATGGAGTCAGCGCACCGCCCTGTGGCATAGGTATCAGCTTTATCATGCTGAGTACTGTAGAAAGTGCTATCATGATTCCGCTTGCAGTGAGTCTGACTATCTTGTCATGCTGTGTCATAAAAAAATTCCTCCTTGAATTTGCGGAAGTGCAAAGACAAAGAGGAATTCAGTATCATGACGATACAAAAATTCTGATTCGTTTCCCTACGACAGCATTATCTGTACAGGTTTGAAGGGTCGAAACCGGATTTCCTCTCAGCCTTTGCAAGCTCCCCTAATATGATATTTTATTTTCCGAATATTAGTATAGCATATTTTTCAGGTTTTGTCAAGCAGATTTTTAAAAATTCAGTATTTTAAAAATTTTTCATCATGCTGTCTGCTGATTCAGGATTCAAAAACCTGCTTGATGCTGTCATAATGCAGGAAAATTCCCTGCTTGGCGAATTCTTCAATCTGTGCCTTGTCAGCGAGCATATAGCCCTGCATTTCGGCAAGCTGAGGTGTGACCTGACTTTCATCGAAATCCAGAATAAATTTATAAATATCGACAAAATAATTATCTCCGGGGGATTCTCTGTGATAGCTGAACTGATAACCGCCCTCGGCATTCGAGACATCCAGTCCGGTTTCTTCCAGCAGTTCACGGATGACAGCCTGTTCAGAAGTTTCTCCGGCCATGACACCGCCCCCGGAAACTTCCCACCAGCCGGGAGCCCAGTGCTTGTCAAGAGCTCTCTGCGTGATTAAGAATTTTCCGTCCGGACGGCAGATAACGCCCAGCACGGTCAGATGATAATCACCGTCTTTCATAGTGAAATCATTTCGTTTCATAGTTCTGCCGGTCAGATTCCGGTCTTTATCATAAATATCCCAGTATTCCATTATAATGCCTCCTGATTAGTTTAATAAAAAATCGTCAAGTTCATGTGTTCTGGTAAACGTCTCGCCTGCAATCTGCGCTGTATCGCCGGAGACGGAACAGGTCAGCCCCGCATCCCCCGGCGGAAGAAGCAGTTTTTCTCCGTCATACTGATAGAAAGCACCTGTATCATAATAGAAATACACCTGATTTCCGATAATAAATACCTGATAATTCTGTCCTTCGGCATAATACAGGCCATCAATCGTATCGAATACATGTGTTCCGGTCTGTGTCAGTGTCAGCGGTGTGCCGTCAATCGTGAGCTGAACAGATGTTTCATTCACTTCAATCGGGATATCATCCGGAAATGTTCCCTGATACATCATCACGACATAACCGCCGTTCTCCTGAAACCATCTGTAACCGGTTTCGCTTTTCCAGATACCGATAATATCGGCCGGACTGGACAGTTCAGCCGGAATGCTTTCCGGCATGGTTTCTGTCACCGGAACGGCAACAGCTTCGGTCACGGGCAGAGTTTCCGGAACGGTTTCTTCTGCGGATGTTTCTGCAATAGTTTCTGTGATGCTTTCCGGTGCGGATTCTTCCGGCTTCTGAGTGCAGGCAGTCAGAAACAGAGCGTATCCGGCAAGCAGTGCTATTAAAAATTTTCTCATAACATTCCTCCAGTCATGCAGTTATCATTATAGCATATTCTGCCGGATTTGTCAAATAAAAAATTCCGGAAAAGCCTTGCTGATTTTCCGGAACTGTGCTATAATAAAATTATAAAATCTATCAGAACAGGAGCAGTGAACATGAACATTCAGCATGAAGAAAATCCAGATTTTCTGAACGAATATATTACACATCTTTCCGTTGTAAAGGGTCTTGCCGACAGTACTGTAATGGGATATTATCAGGATATACGGCAGTTTCTGCGGTTCTATGCACTCGAAAAAGCCGGAAATATCCGCATTACGGCAGATATGATTCTGGAAACGGAAATTCAGGACATGTCTGTCGATGACATCCGGCAAATCACCCTGAAAGATATTTATAAATATTATAATTTTCTTTCAGGTGTCTGTGCCAACAAGGGCAAAATCCGCTGTCGGAAGGGTTCTTCCCTGAGAAGTTTTTTTCATTATCTGACAACGCAGGCAAAACTGCTTGACCACAATCCGACTGAAAATCTTGAAATTTCCAGTCCCAGAAATCCTCTCCCGAAATATCTGAATCTCAATGAAAGCATGGATTTGCTGGAAACAAAAGCCGATTCTGAAAATCCTGCTGAAATCCGTGACTATTGTATTCTGACACTTTTCCTGAACTGCGGACTTCGGTTAGGCGAACTGGTTGCGCTGAATCTTTCCTCGCTGGACATGCTGGAAGAAAAAATGCGCATTATGGGCAAAGGCAGTAAAGAACGCATTATTTATCTGAATCCGGCCTGCATAACGGCTCTGGAAGAATATCTTGCCATACGCCGTGAAACAGATACGCCCGACCCTGCTTTGTTTCTGAGCAATCAGAAAAAGCGAATCAGCCGTAGGCGGGTTCAGCAGATTGTAGAAGATGCCCTGAAAGAAGCCGGACTTGCCGGACGGGGACTTTCCACGCATAAATTAAGGCATACGGCGGCGACTCTGATGTATCAGCAGGGCGGAACGGATATTCTGACACTGAAATCCATTCTGGGACATGAGAGCATTGCAACAACGCAGATTTACACGCATCTGGGCGAAACTGCCGAACGGGAAGCCATGCGGAATTCTCCGCTTGCAGAGACTAAGCGAAAATCCAAATCCTGATATATTATTCTTCCTCCGGAGAAATCACAACATCCCGATGCGGTACAGGGGTAGAAAACACTATCTGTGTCGAAGTATTCCCGAAATGCTGTAACTGTCCGATAAACTGGTCAAGTTCCTGCGTGCTATGGAATGCGACTTTAATCAGCATGGAATAATTTCCGGTCACGCAGTTGCATTCCAGCACATTGGGGCACGCTTCGATAAACGGATAGAATTCCGGTTTCTGGCGGGCACTTAGTTCCAGACTGATGAACGCCGTAATATGATAGCCTAATTTCTGCTGGTCGATTTCGGCATGATAGCCCTGAATCAGCTTTTGCGCCTCCAGCTTTTCGATTCTTGCCGAAACTGCCGGTGCAGACAGAAACACCTGTGAGGCGATGGCTTTCAGGGGCATTCTTGCATTCTGCTGTAAGATGGCAATTAATTTCTTGTCGATAGTATCCATAAAAATCCTCCTGTTAAAAAAGCAAACAGCGCAAAAGAGTATACTCCGCCTTACGGAAATACGCTTCTTTGCGCTGTTATCAATTCTTATTTTTTAATATTTTAGCATAAAATTATGAACTGACTATGAACAAACTTTAAAAAATTATTTTTTATTGCCTGTTTTTCTTTTTGTAAGCTGTTCAAACTTTGTTTTCCGGCCCTGGACATCCTGCAAAGCCTGATTAAAATAAGTTTCCACTTCCTGAAAGCGTCCCTTGACATAATCATCTGTTGCGCTGCGGATAGCATCAGATTCGTTCTTGGCTTTGGTAACGGCTTCGAGTGCCCGTTTTTTGGCTTCCTTGACAATAGCTTCTTCTTCTACAATGGCCTTGGCACGTTCTTCGGCCTGACGGATAATTTTTTCCGCTTTGGCCTCGGCTTCCTTGATGATTCTGTCACGGTCGAATTCTACCATCTTGGCATGTTTGACCTCTTGCGGAACATTGAGACGGGCATCATTGATAAGCTCCCGAAGGCGTTCGCCGTCAATCAAAGATTTATGCTGTGCAAACGGCATGGTACTTGCTTTGTCAAGTAGTTCGTCCATATCGTCCAGAATTTCTTCAATACTCATGAAATATCCTCTCCTTGGTGGCTTAATCTTTTTTGAATGGCATCCTGAATACATGCCGGCACAAACGGGCTGATGTCTCCGCCGAAATAGGCAATCTGCTTGACAACGCTGGAGCTGAGATACATATTTTCCTGACTTGTTGTCAGAAAGACTGTTTCTGCGCCGGAATAGAGTACTTTATTGGTAAGAGCCATCTGAAATTCATATTCAAAATCGCTGACGGCACGCAGGCCTTTCACGATGGCGACAGCCTGCACCTGCTTGACATAATCCACAAGCAGGCCGTCCAGAATATCAATCACGACATTATCCAGATGCGCCGTTGCATCTGCAATCATCATCATGCGTTCGGTAGCGGTAAAGCTTGCTTGTTTTTTCGTTGCATTTGTTGAAATCAGCACAATGACCTTGTCAAACAGCAGAGAAGCTCTTGTAATAATATCCAGATGTCCCAGTGTGACAGGGTCGAAACTGCCGGGACAAACAGCAATTCTCCTCATGTTTCTATCCCCTTTTTTGCATTTGATTTTTTTAAAAATACTGATACTGTTATTTTACCATAAAAGTAATTTTTTTGCAATAGCAAATCAGAAATTTCTTCGGGAAGATTACAATTTATTTCATGTTCGGCGATGACTTTGCCGTCCGGTCTGAGAATCCGGCTGATTTCCGGAAGAATTTTTTCAAGAATCTGATTTCGATAAGGCGGGTCTAAGAAAATCAGGTCAAAACTGTTATCCGGACAGAGCCGGAGAAACTGTTCGGCAGATTTCTGATGCACTTCGGCAAAATCAATCAGGCTTGTTTTCTTGAGATTTTCCTTGACGATGTTCAGCGATTCGGCAGACTGGTCAACGAATACCGTTTGTTTTGCGCCACGGCTGAGGGCTTCGATGCCGAGCTGACCGCTTCCGGCGAACAAATCCAGCACTCTTGCGCCGGCAATCTCAAACTGAATCGCCGAGAACATGCCTTCTTTGACTCTGTCAGTAGTCGGGCGCACATCAAGTCCTTCTAAAGTTCTGAGTTTAATGCCTTTGGCTTTTCCTGTAATAACTCTCATAAATCAAACGCTCCTTTATTATTATCATACATTTGCTATTCTTCTGCTCCGTGCAGATAGAAATATAAATTTTCGGCAGTTTTCAGGGGAATTCCGGCTTTCTGCAATTCCGGAATATCAGCATTCCAGAGGGCATCTCTGGTCTTGAAATACAGCAAAAGTTTCTGAACTGTCTTTTCACCGATGCCCTGCACCTGTAGCAAATCAGACGCAAAACTGTATTTTTTATGCTTCTGATGCATATAGGCTACGGAATACCGATGCACTTCGTCCTGAATTCTGGTGAGGAGCTGAAACGCTTCTCCGGAAATCTGAATTTCCCTGTCACCTGTTGCGATGGCTCTGGTGCGATGCTTTGAATCTTTTACCATCCCGAACAAGGCGATTTCCGGACAGAGTTCCGCAATCACGGGCGAAACCGCATTGACATGGCCTTTTCCGCCGTCCAGCAGAATCAAGTCCGGCACTCTGGAAAAATAGGCATCTGTTTCATCATGCAGATGTGATAATCTTCTCCGGATGACCTCCTGCATACAGGCATAGTCATTCTGATTCGGTTGTTCCTTGATGCTGAACCGCTTGTAAGCTTTCTTCAAAGGCCTGCCGTTTTCAAAGACTATCATCCCAGCAACCATGGATTCCGATGCCAGATTAGAAATATCATAAGATTCAATATATTTCGGAATTTTTTTCAGACCGAGCATTTTTCCCAGTGCTTCGAGTGCGAGAATTTCCTTTCCGGTACGGTTCTCCTGAATGGCGACAGCTTCAACAGCGTTTTGTTTGGCGAGTTTCAGAAGTTCCAGTCCACCACCTTTTTTGGGAACGCAAAGCCTGATTTTATGTCCGGCCTGTTCCGAAAGCATTTTCTGTGCAAGTTCCATTTCAGAAAGTTCCTGTTCCAGCAGAATTTTTTCGGGAAAATCCTGTCTGTCCTGATAAAAGCGAAATACAAAGGCATCCAGAACAGTTTCTTCGGCCTGTTCTGTAATTTCATAATTGATTTTATCAAATAATCTTCCGTTCCGGTAAATCAGCACCGAAATGCAGATTTTGTCCTGATTGTCAGCAGAAGCGATAATATCCGCATTTCTGAACGCATTATCCAGAATTTTCTGCGAATCGGAAGCTTTTTCAATTGCCCGCAGTCTGTCACGGAGCACAACGGCTTTTTCAAATTCCAGATTTTCAGAGGCTTTCTGCATTTCCTCCCGAAGTCTTCTGACAGAATCCTGACTGCCGTTTTTCAGGTACTGCACCGCCTGCCGGATGCGTTCCTGATAGTCTTCCGGAGAGATTTTCCCCTGACAGATGCCTGCACAGCGTTTGATATAATAATTCAGGCAAGGTCTTGTTTTTCCGAAACTCTGCGGAAATTTTTTATGACAGGTCGGCAGGCCGAATACGGTGTTCACTTCTTCCACGGCAGTTTTTGCCGTAAAACTGCTGGTATATGTCCCGATATACGTCCCGTCAGATGTTTTTTGTTTTTCGGCAGTAATTCTCGGATACGGCTCATCTGAAATTTTAATATAGCAATAGCCTTTGTCATCTTTCAGCAAAATATTATAATGTGGCTGATGCTGTTTGATTAAACTGCATTCCAGAAGCAGTGCTTCATATTCCGAATCTGTCACAATAAAGTCATAATCCCAGACATGCGAAACCATTTTTTCGACTTTCGGCAGATGGCGGGCATCTTTCCGGAAGTAACTGCTGACACGCCGGTGCAGATTCTTGGCTTTCCCGATGTAGATAATCTGATTCTGCTTATCCTTCATCAGGTACACGCCGGGTGAATCCGTTAATTTTGCAGTTTTCGACCGCAGATATTCCAGACGTTCTTTCATGAAAAAATCCCCCGTTTCTGAAATTCTGCCCCTTTGCGTTGCATCGGGGCAGAGAACATCTTATTCATCGAAGAAAGAGCTTTTAAATTTATATTCCTTTGCTCTGTCGCCGTAGCAGTCAATCATGATGCGCTCCTGCGAGAGCAGAAATCTCATCACTGAGAAAAATACCACATAGGCAATTGCATTTGCAAACAGAGACACATACACATGCATTCCGAAAATGACGCCGAACATGCCGGACAGAATGATTGTTTCTGTAATAATAATTGTAATTTCCAGAGATTTATTTTTCGGTTCAAGCGACAGGTACGTAAAACAGATAACCGCCGAAAAAATCGAATGTGACAGATTCAGTGCCATTGAAGTAGAATCATAAAAATTCAGTCTTTCGGCATTGAAATCCAGAATCATGATAACGACTTCGGTAATCAGATAAATCAGCATTGCAATTTTCATGATATATCTCTGCCTGACGATTTTATGAAAATGAATCAGCGAGAACAGCATGAAGACAAATCCGGCAGTTTCGACAGTATATGCGGCAATTTCCAGAGGCACAATCTCCAGATTGTGCCTGTTGATTGACCAGTAATACACCCATGCAAACAGCGCAAACAGCAGAAAGAAAATATTCGCATACTGACCACAGACAAAGCATTGTTTCAGTTTCGGATGCATGGAGCATCACCCCTGTTTCGCCTGCAATGCACGTTTTCCGATGTCATGGCGATAATGCATTTTTTCAAAGCTGATAGTCTCTGCACTTTGATAAGCCTGTTTCAGGGCGTTTTCGAGTGTATCGGCAGTTGCGGTTACACCGAGCACACGACCGCCGGCAGTAAGAAATTTTTCATCTGCGAACTTTGTGCCTGCATGATACACAAAAGCATTCTGCACCTGACCTTTTTCATCCAGTCCGGAAATTTCCTTTCCGCTTTCATACTTGACCGGATAGCCTCCGCTTGCGAGCACGACACATGCTGCGGATTCCTGTTTCCATGCAACAGGGAGTTCTGCAAGTGTACCGTCCCAGACAGCCTGCATAATATCAATCAAATCGGTATCCAGAAGCGGAAGAACTACTTGTGTTTCGGGGTCACCGAAACGGCAGTTATATTCAATCACTTTCGGGCCGTTGGGAGTCAGCATCAGGCCGAAATACAGACAGCCTGTAAAGGGTCTGCCTTCTTTCTGCATGGCATCAACTGTCGGTTTGAAAATGGTTTCCATACATTCTGCGG
>JAFRMZ010000113.1 GCA_017430465.1 Oscillospiraceae bacterium | reverse complement strand
GTTTACAGCCGTCTGTGCAGGATGCGGCGGAGAAGCAAAAGTTCCTTTTCAGCCCCGTGAAGACAGACCTGTTTATTGCAGTGACTGCTTCGCTAAGATGAAAAGCGAATAAGCTCCGGAAAAGAGGTTATTTATTATGACAATTACAAAAAATACTGTTATCGGCGATATTCTCGATACAGACGGTGGATGCGCTCCGTTCTTTCTTGAAATGGGTATGCATTGCTTAGGCTGTCCGGCTTCCAGAGGTGAAACCATCGAAGAAGCTTGTATGGTTCACGGCACTGACCCTGATGAGCTTGTTGCTCAGTTGAATGAATATTTCGGAAACAAGTAAACAATAACAAGGGCGGCGGCGAAATCCGCCGTCCCGTTTTTTTATGAGGATTTTTTACATGCTTAATCAGAGACTGCTCGCCTGTGTGGGCTATGTACAGGGAAATTTTATTTGTGATGTGGGAACTGACCATGCACTTCTGCCCGTGTATCTGGTGCAGAATCAGATTGCAGAACAGGCTGTCGCCAGCGATGTGCGTGAAGGCCCTCTCCAGTCCGCAGAACAGAATATCCGCAGAGCCGGACTGTCCGGCAAAATTCAGATAATTCTGTCTGACGGTTTGCAAAACGTTCCGCCGGATGGCTTGACTGACATCATCATCGCCGGCATGGGCGGTGAAACAATTCTACATATTCTGGAAACCTGCCCGTTTCCGCTGAAAAATTTCAATCTGATTCTTCAGCCCATGACCAAAGCCGAACTGCTCCGGAAATGGCTGTATCAGAACGGTTTTGGGATTCAGAAAGAAACCTGCGTTCCAGATAAGAAATTTTTATATACCGTCATGCAGGTGCGTTTTACAGGAGATTTCCGCACGCCCGATGTGCAGGAAATCTATTTCGGAAAGATGGACTTGCAGACGCCTGACGGCCGTGCTTATGCCGGCCATGCCGTGCATCAGCTCAGAAAATCAAATTTCCGTGAAAATCCGGAAGTTTCCGGAATAATTGCCAGATTGGAGGCGTTGTTGATATGAGTATTTTCGTCAAAGATATTTATGAAAAGATAAATCAGTTTGCACCGTTTGCTACGCAGGAAAAATGGGATAACTCCGGTCTGCTGGTCGGCGACCCGAAGCAGGAAGTTTCCGGCGTTCTGATTTCGCTGGATATTTCTGTCAATGCCCTCAAAAAAGCGCAGGAATCCGGATGCAATTTGATTTTTTCTCATCATCCCGTGATTTTCTCGGCTATCAGGAATCTGTATGCTGATTCAATCGTGTATCAGCTCGCAAAGCACGATATTTCAGCAATCTGCTGTCATACCCCTCTCGATATTGCAAAAGGCGGTATCAATGACCTGATTGTTCAGAAACTGGAAGCATATATTTCTATCGAAGATGAAATTCTGCCACTTGAAGATGACGGATTAGGCAGAATCATCATTCTGAAAAATGAAATTTCTCTGCCGGAATTCGCCCGAATCGCCAAAAATGCCCTGCATTGTGAGAATATCCGGTTTTCTGCAAATCATCAGGGAAAAATAAAAAAAATTGCCGTCTGTTCCGGTTCGGGTGCTTCCATGCTGGAAGATTTATCCGGCCGTTGTGACTGCTTCCTGACCGGCGATGTCAAGCACGACCGCTGGTATAAAGCCGAAGAATTACACATTGCCCTGCTCGACTGCGGGCATTATGCAACCGAAGTTATCATGATTCCCTATGTTGCCGGAAAAATTCACGAAGCCTTTCCGGAACTCAAAATTATCGAATTTGCAGAAGGAGACCCCGTGCACTATGTCTGATTTGTCTGTCTGGATTTGTCCCGTCTGCGGTGAACTCCTCACCGAGTCCGAAAATTCCCTGAAATGCTCTAAAAATCACTGCTTTGACAAGGCAAGAAGCGGTTATGTCAATCTTCTGCCTGTCAGCCGGAAACATGCCAGACTCCCCGGCGATAATCCCGAAATGGTCAGGGCAAGACGGGATTTTCTCTCGAAAAATTATTATCAGCATCTGCAAAATGCCCTCTGCGATGCTGTCAGAAACTATCTTCCTCCAGATGGCGTTCTGCTCGATGCCGGATGCGGTGAGGGATATTACACAAAGAAAATCAGGGATTCCCTGCCGGAAAGCTGTTCCGTCTGCGGTGTCGATATTTCCAAAACAGCAGTTGATTTCTCTGCACGTCAGGACAAGCACACCCGCTATGCAGTTGGAAGTGTCTTTCATCTGCCCGTGGACGACCTTTCCTGCGATATGCTCGTGAGTGTCTTCGCTCCCTATGCTGGCACGGAATTTGTCAGAGTCCTGAAACCCCATGCTTTTCTTGTAATGGCGATTCCGTCCGCACGTCACCTCTGGGAACTGAAACAGGCCGTTTATGATAACCCCTATGAAAATCAGGTGAAAGATTATCATCTGGAAAATTTCAGATTTCTCGAAAAAATCTCCTGCGAACAGAAAATTTTTCTTGATAATTCCAAAGATATTCAGAACCTGTTTCAGATGACCCCCTATGCTTACCGCACCGGCGCATCCGAACGGGAACGCCTGCAAGCTCTGCAATCGCTTGGCGTGCAGACTGCATTTGAAATTTTAATCTATCAGAAAGAAGCGTGATATTATGGCTTTCGATGGCGCATATCTGTATGCTGTCCGTCAGGAAATAGAACCCTTTCTCGGCGCAAGAGTCGAGAAAATTCATCAGCCGTCAAAAGAAGAATTGATTCTGCATCTGAGAAGCTTTCAGGGAGCTGTCAGAATTTTGATTCATATTTCCGGCGACAGTGCAAGAATCCATCTTACAGAAGTCAGTGTGGAAAATCCTCCTGCTCCGCCAATGTTCTGTATGCTTCTGAGAAAACATCTCGGAGGCGGAAAATTTGTCGCTGTCCGGCAGGACGGCCTTGAAAGAATTCTGTTTCTCGATTTTGACTGTATCAGCGAACTGGGAGATGCTGTCCGCCTCACACTCGCCTGCGAAGTCATGGGCAGATATTCCAACTGTATTTTAATCAATCAGGACGGGAAAATCATTGATTCGCTCAAACGAAATGCCGATGTCACCAGAGAACGTGTCCTGTTATCCGGTTTTCCTTATGAAATGCCCCATAGAAACCAGAGACTCAATTTTCTGGAAACCGATGATGCTACAATACTCAATGCATTGTTATTAGCTCCTGACCAGAATCTGGAAAAAGCCCTTGTCTCGATATTTGAAGGCATTTCGCCCCTGCTCGCCCGTGAATGGGCTTACTATACCTCCAAGAACGGCGTAAAAAGTCATGAACTGGATAAAAATCAACAGGAAAGATTAATTTATATCATTCATAAAACTGCGGATATGCTCCGGAATCAGAACTATCAGTTTCATATTCTGATGACTCCGGAAGGCTCTCTGAAAGATTTCTGTTTTTTCCGGCCGGAACAGTACGGAAATCTGATGCTTGTCAAGCCGATGCCGTCAGCAAGTTCGGCTCTGGATACGTTCTATTCTCAAAGAGACCTCAAAGCCCGTATGAAACAGCGTGCAAATGATTTGTTCAAGCTTCTTATGACCAGAATTGAACGTGTTACCCGAAAACTGGAACATCAGAGAATGGAACTTGCCGAAACAGACAAGATGAAGCAGAATAAATTATTCGGCGATTTGCTTTCGGCGAATCTGTATCAGATTCAAAAAGGCGATGCTTCTGCAAAAGTCGTGAATTTCTATGACGAATCCTGTCCGGAAGTGATAATTCCTTTGCAGGTCAGTCTGACTCCTTCCCAGAATGCCCAGAAATATTATACCCTCTACCGGAAATCCGCTACCGCAAAACAAAAACTTTCTGAACAGATTCAGCAGGGCGAACAGGAATTAATCTATCTGGAAAGCGTGTTCGATACACTCAGCCGTGCCGAAACTGAAAATGATTTGCTTGTGCTCCGTGAGGAACTCGCTCAGCAAGGCTATCTGCGCAGCCGAACGCAGAAACAGAAACCTGTCAAGCAAGCTCCGCCAATGGCTTATCAGTCCGATGACGGTTTTCTGATTCTTGTCGGCCGGAATAACCGCCAGAATGACCAGCTTACGCTGAAACAGGCTTCCAAGCAGGATATATGGTTTCATACCCAGAATATTCCGGGTTCTCATGTGATTCTCGTCACGGACGGAAAAGAACCTTCTGAAACTGCCATCCGTCAGGCCGGTATGCTGTCGGCCTATCACAGCAAGGCTCGTGATTCTGCACAAGTGCCTGTTGATTTCACAAAAGTCAAGTTTGTAAAAAAGCCTAACGGCGCAAAGCCCGGTATGGTGATTTTCACAAATCAGCAGACAATGTATCTCAAACCTGACAGAGAACTTGCTGAAAAATTAATTTTCAAAGGGTGATTTCATGCCGAATATTAAGAAACTCGATGCCGATTTTTTTCACCGTGACTGCCTTGTGGTTGCGCCTGACCTGATAGGAAAAATTCTGGTTCACAAACTGCCGGACGGAACAGAACTCCGTGAACGGATTACCGAAACAGAGGCTTATCGGGGCGAAGAAGACAAAGCTTGTCATGCTTCCAGAGGCAGAACCGGACGTTCAGAAATGCTCTATCGGGAATCCGGCATTATCTATGTATATATCTGCTATGGCGTGCATCATCTGATGAATGTTGTCACCGGTGAAAAAGAACATCCGCAGGGGGTTCTGTTTCGTGCAGGGGAATTGCATTCTGGTTCGGGACGACTGTCGAAAGCCTTGCAGATTACCAAAGCACTAAACGGACAGTGCCTTGTGAATAATCCGGAAATCTGGGTCGAGGATGACGGCTTTTCCTGTACATGGCATACGGAAAAACGTGTCGGCATCGACTATGCCGGCGAAATCTGGAAGAACAAGCCATGGAGATGGGTCATGAATCCCCCGAAATCCTGAAAGGAGCATTTTTCATGTCTTTTATTATTGATACGGAACACGGTATTTTAAGCAAATATTTTCCGCAGGCCGGTGAAACTGAAATTACAGTTCCGGACGGTATCCGCATGATTGACAGAGAAGCTTTCGCCGGATGCGATAATCTCTATGCTGTCTGGATTCCGGAAGGTGTCGAAAATATTGGACAGGGAGCTTTCAGAAACTGCAAAAATCTTCTGTTTGTGAAACTTCCGGAAAGCCTCTCCAGAATAGGCATTGAAGCCTTTTCCGGATGCGAAATGCTCGGACAAATCAACATCCCCGAAAAAATCACCGTGATTCATGATGGTTCTTTTATGAACTGCAAAAATCTGAGAACTATGGAACTTCCTAAAAGGCTCGAAAAAATAGGCGACAAGGCATTCTGTAACTGCATCAGCCTGAAAAAAATAAATATTCCGGAACATGTGAAATATCTGGGGATATATGCTTTTTCACATTGTGAAAAACTGACTTCTGTTGTGATTCCTAAAGGAATTTCTCGGATTTATCGTGGAACATTTTTTTCCTGCTATGAACTGCGATTTGTCATGATTCCGCCAAATGTAGAAGCTATCGAAAGTATGGGATTTCCGACAACGACCGTTCTGCATTTTCAGATTAAAAATCAGTTGTTCAGTGTGGTGTTCGGAAGTTACACACGGCTGATTGCATCATTCTGTCAGCCGGAACTGCCTGAAAATACAGAAATCATTATTCGGGATTTTATTCAGAAGAATGACTCCGGCAATCTGCAAAGATTTCTGGAATGCGGTTTCGTTCAGGATGATTCTATTGATGAATTGATTCAGTTTGCAATCAAGAATCAGAAATATGAATCACAAGTCGTTCTGATGGATTATAAGCATAAACATATCGGTTATCAGCAGAAAAACTGGGAACTATAAATTCAGAATCCTGTCCGGAAACGGACAGGATTTTTTGTCACATGCTTCCAGATTCTGCATAAAATAACTATCATATCAGAAACGGAGTGAGAAACATGCCCACGCTCAGCCTTTGCATGATTGTCCGTGATGAAGAACCTGTACTTGCACGCTGTCTCGACTGTATCAGAAATATCATGGATGAAATCATTATTGTTGATACCGGCTCACACGATAAAACAAAAGAAATTGCCCGTCAGTATACAAATCTTGTTTATGATTTTCTGTGGAATGATAATTTCTCCGATGCCCGAAATTTTGCCTTTTCCAAGGCTTCGTGCGATTATCAGATGTGGCTCGATGCAGATGATGTTATCGACAGCGAAAATCAGCAGAAATTATTTGACTTAAAACAGCATCTCTCTGCTGATGTCGTTATGATGCCCTATCATGTTGCTTTCGATGCGCTGGATAATCCCGTTTATACTTACTATCGTGAAAGAATTCTGAAACGTTCCCGAAATTTTCGCTGGAACGGTGCAGTTCATGAAGCTGTCACTCCGGCCGGAGAAATCATCTATGCTGAAATCCCGATTCAGCACCGGAAACTTCAAATTAATGACCCCGACCGGAATCTTCGCATTTTTGAAAAGCTTCTGTCTGAAAATTATCCTCTCTGCGCCAGAGAAAAATTTTATTATGCCAATGAATTATATTATCATCAGCAGTATCAAAAAGCAATTGAAATTTATCTTGATTTTCTGAATCGGCCGGACGGCTGGCAGGAAAATCAGATTGATGCCTGTCAGAAGCTTTCAGCCTGCTATCTCGCTGTGGATGATACACAAAATGCACTGAAAAGCTTGTTCCATAGTTTTCTTTATGACCGTCCCCGTGCTGAAATCTGCTGTGAAATCGGCAGAATCCGGATGCTTCAGCAGAACTGGAATGATGCTGTCTTCTGGTATGAAACCGCTATCAATGCGCCGTTTTCAACTGACAGAGGCTTTTCCGTTCCGGATTGTCATGATTATATCCCATATATGCAGTTGTGTGTCTGCTATGACCGCATGAGGAACTTTCAGAAAGCAAAGGCATATAATGATAAGGCAGGACGTATTAAGCCCCATGATGCAGGATATTTATTTAATCTGAACTATTTCCGAGAGAAACTGAAAGGAGCGTGACAGATAATGTCTATGTATTCATGTTCAGGATGCGGAGAACCTGATTATATTCCGTGTCCGCCGATGCCTCCCTGCCGTCCAGTTATGGTGATTACCGGTGCAACAGGTGCCACTGGAGCAACAGGCGAACCCGGTGTGACAGGTGCCACTGGAGCTACAGGTCAGCCCGGTGCGACAGGTGCCACCGGAGCTACAGGTCAGCCCGGTGTGACAGGTGCCACCGGAGCTACAGGTCAGCCCGGTGCGACAGGTGCCACCGGAGCTACAGGCGAACCCGGTGCAACTGGAGCAACCGGAGCAACAGGCGAACCCGGTGCAACCGGAGCAACCGGAGCTACAGGCGAACCCGGTGCGACAGGTGCCACCGGAGCTACAGGCGAACCCGGTGCGACAGGTGCCACCGGAGCTACAGGAACAACCGGTGCAACTGGACCTACTGGAACAACTGGTGCAACCGGCGCAACTGGTGCAGTCGGCGCAACCGGTGCAACTGGACCTACTGGAACAACCGGCGCAATAGGACCTACCGGCGCAACCGGTGCTACTGGTGCAATAGGACCCGAAGGCCCTCCGGCAGAAATTCAAAAAGCTGTTGCAGTAGCTTCGCTTTCCGATACCGCAACGCTGGAACAGGTTATTGCAGATGTCAATAATCTGATTTCTGCCCTTCAGAACGCTGGATTGATGGAAACTTGATTGCTTTTGAATCCCCCTGTCTTCTTAGACAGGGGTCAATTTATGTATAATTTATATATTTTTTTTAAATATACTATTGACAAATTTATTATTTAGTGTTATAATAAATAGTAATATAAAACAAAGGGGGAAATCTTTTATGCAATTTTTCAATGTGGTTATTGTAGGTGCAGGCCCTGCCGGACTGATTTCTGCACTGGAACTGTCAAAAGCTGGCTGTCATGTCGCTGTTATCGAGAAAATAAAAGATGTTCGTGAGGTTAGACGTGCTTGTTCTCAGCAGTTGATACTCGATGAGGAGTACGAAGGTGATATTGTTACAGTAAATGAATCCGGATTTTATTTTAAAAATGCTGATTTTACTGTTCCGTACAAGGGGGATTTGATTCCTCTGTATGATAAATATTATCACTCTCCGAAAAATCATTGTCTGCATTTTGCCAGAGATAATGGCAAAACACCATTTTCGTACAAATTCCAGAAAACAGATTTGCTCGGCGGAATGTATGATTTATGCGAAGCTTCCGGCGTAACGTTTTTTATGCACACCAGAGCAAGCAAAATTTCTGACAGCGATGCCGGTGCAGAAGTAACAATTTTACACAAAGACAGAACATCAGAAACATTGTTCTGTAAAAAACTGATTCTCGCAGAAGGTGTCAATGCCAATCTGGCGAACAGGCTCGGCATGAATTCCAAAAGGTTTTATATGGCGGCATCTCCGGTGGTCAAGCAGGTATATCGTGGAGTTACAGGCATTGCGCCGAATTCGTGGAATCTTTATTACGGAAAAGCGTATTACAGTAATTCTCCGGTGATTATCGGCCCTGGATTTGATGGCACTGTCGAAGTAACTGCAACCGGTGGTACACATGTCCGCCCTCTGGAAGTACTCAGTAATTTTACAACTAAAAGTCCTATGGCGGAATTTTTTGCCAATGCTCAGCTTGTTGATGCTTACGGATGCTGTCTCAAGGCAAGAATGCCCATGTCTGAACCGTGTAAAGGCAATGTGATTGTGCTCGGCGATGCCGCTGCTATGATTGAAACCGAAGTGCAGGGCGCATTCTTATGCGGATATTACGGTGCACATGCAGTTATCAGGGAATTGCAGGGCGAAGACGGCTGGAATGACTATACAAAATGGTGGCTCTCTGCATTTGAATTCAACAGAGCCGACTATATGCGTGTTGCGCAGGGATACGGCCTTGTTCCGACATATACTGATGATGAACTGGATTATCTGTTCGCACTTGTCGAAGATGTCACTATGCCCGGTACATACAGCCAGTACAGAACGCCTGCTCTGATGTGGGATACGATTTTCAGCAGAATTGATATTGTGATGGAAGACAATCATGCTTTGTATGATAAGATATGCAATGTCAACAAGATTTCGCTCAATACATCGCTGACAGCTTCAAAATAATGCAGATGCTCTCCGGATACAGGTATCAGGAGAGCATTTTTTATTTTTCATCTTGTTTGTATAAAAATCAAATTTCCGGAAATAGTATTACTGCGGAGGTGATAACATGACATCCAAAGAATTACTGTATGTAGAAGATGCTCTCGGCCATGAGCAGTTTTTTCAGACAAAATGCCGTGAAACGGTTTCTCAGCTTCAGGATGAGTGCCTGAAAAACTGCGTCAGTGAACTGGCACATCAGCATGAACAGATTTTCTCAAACCTGTTCGGCTTGCTGAATTAATCAGGAGGTGAAGTCATGAACGACCAGAATTTAATGGAAAATCTGCTGATTCTCGAAAAAAGCGGATGTGATATGTATCTGCACGGAACGATTGAATCCAGTTCCGGCAATGTGCAGAACTCTTTCAAGTCTGCGCTGAATGATTCTCTCTGTATGCAGGAGAAAATTTATTCTGAAATGTCTGCAAAAGGCTGGTATCAGCCCGACTGCGCTGAACAGTCCAGATTACAGGAAGTCCGTCAGAAATTCTGCTGTTAAGTGAAACAAGCTCCGTCCGCCAAATGGCTGACGGAGTTTGTCTTAATTAAAAAATATAAGATATTCATAAAAAATTAAGAATTATTTTTGAATAAATATTGAAATTTATGTGAAGATATGCTATGATTAAGATAATATTTCAGTTCAGGAGGATGTTTGCTATGAATCAGAAATCTGTATGGAAAAAAATGACCAGTGCGCTCACCGCCGTGAGCCTGTTAAGCTGTTCTATGTTGTCCCTTCCGGCCAGTGCCGGCTATGCTCGTGTGGGAGTGCATGACCCCTCTGTTGTCAAGCTCGATGACGGAAGCTATTATATTATCGGTTCGCATCTGGCAGGTGCACGCTCAACCGATTTGATGAACTGGTCTTTTACTGCCAATTCAGACAAAGGAACGAAAAATACTACTTATTTTAATGATATTTATACTGACCTCGCAAAACCGAACACTTGGTCAAATACCTCGTCTAATTACGATTTGTCCGGAAACCTCTGGGCTCCCGATATTCTCTGGAACGAGAATATGCAGAAATGGTGCATGTACCTGAGTGTCAACGGCGATGACTGGCATTCGTCTATTGTGCTGTGTACTGCCGATAATATCGACGGCCCTTATACTTATGTGGATACTATCGTCTATTCCGGATTTGAAACAAATCCTGCCAATTCTGCTAACAGCTACAAAAATACAGATGTTGAAAAAGTGCTCGGAAGCAATCCCGATTTGAGCCGTTATCTGACATCCGCCGGCAGATGGAATGCCGAATATGGTACAAATGCTATTGACCCCTGCACTTTCTACGACGAAGCCGGAAATCTCAAAATGGTTTACGGTTCTTGGTTCGGCGGAATCTTTATGCTCGATTTGGATGAGAATACCGGTCTGCGTGATTACAGCGTTACCTATGCAACTGTCGATTCCGGAACAAATAAATCTGATGCCTATCTCGGAAAGAAAGTCGCCGGCGGACACTGGGCATCCGGCGAAGGCCCTTATATTGAATATATGACCCCTCCCGGAAGCAATGACGGCTATTATTATCTGTTCTTATCCTACGGATATTTCAATAATAAAGGCGGATATAATATGCGTGTGTTCCGAAGCAAAAATCCGGAAGGCCCTTATCTCGACCAGAACGGCAACAGCGCATTTTATGATACTGTTACCGGTGATGCCAATACTGCCGGAAATATCGGCGAACGTCTCATGAGTAACTATCAGTGGTCCTGCAATGACCGCCCGAATACCGCACAAGGCCATAATTCCGCATTGCTGGATGATGACGGAAAGTTATTTGTTATCTATCACAATAAGTTTGATGATGAATGGGGGTTCCATGAAGTTCGCACACATCAGCTTATCATGAACGAAGACGGCTGGATTACCGCAACGGCTTATGAATATTCCGGTGAGGAGCTTTCCAAAAAAGGACATTCGCTTGATGCCATTGTCGGAGATTATGAGCTTATCTGGCATAATCCGAATCAGAAATTCGTGAACGAACAGTCCGCCGATGTCGAAAAGCCAATTAATATCACACTCAATGCGGACGGTACTGTCACCGGCGATATTACAGCCACTTGGCAGATGACTGATGGCACACCCTACATGAGCTTTACTTGGGGCGGAGTTACCTACAAAGGCGCATTCATCGTTCAGAATGATGAAGCCGAAACGCCTGTCAAGAAAATGACTTTCACTGCAACCGGAATTAATATCTGCATCTGGGGAAGCAAGAAAGAAGCTTATGATATTACCAAAGATTTAGTCAACCGCACCGGAAGCGGAAAAATGGTTTATCAGGCTGACCAAAATGCCGAAAATAATACAGAAGTCAAAATCGGCGATACGGATTTATTAAGCGGTGTTTCTTACTATATTACAAATAAATTCAACGGAAAATCGCTTGACCTCACTGGCGCAGAAACTGCTGACGGCACTAATATTCAACAGTGGAATCTTACCGGAGGCAGTCAGCAGGAATGGAGAATTATCGCTACTGATAACGGCTACTGCAAGATTGTTTCCATGACTGACGAAAGCAAAGCCATCACCGTGGACGGCACAAATGCTGATAACGGCCTGAATATCCAGATTGCAACCTATACCGGTGCAGATAACCAGCAGTTTAAACTGATTCAGAACCGTGGCTTCTACGGTATTGTATCAAAGTCTTCCGCAGATAAAGCCGGTCTCGATGTCTACGACTGGAGCGATGAAAACGGCGGAAATATTAATCAGTGGGAATACTGGGGCGGAGACTGTCAGCTTTGGTATATCACTCCCGTTTATCCGGAAATTAACGATGCTGATTATGTCATCAAGAGCGTGAACAGCGGTTTGTGGCTCTCTGCTGATGCAAACGGAAGTGCATATCAGGACAGTAACGAATTTATCTGGAATGTGAAAGCAACCAGTGACGGCTATTATCAGATTCTGAATCAGGACGGGAAGGCTCTGACTGTGCAGGATGCCAGCGCAGAAGACGGAAAAGATGTTTATCTGTCAGATGCTACCGGCGATACTTCTCAGAGATTCAATCTGTATACCAATAATGACGGTTCTGTTTCGATTCTGACGGCGGTATCCGGAAGCAAATCTTCTCTGGATGTATACGGCATCAGCCAGGAGGCCGGCGCAAATATCTGTCAGTGGAATTACTGGGGCGGAGTCGGTCAGCAATGGATTCTGACACCCGCCGTGGCCGAAACAACTCAACCGGAAACAGAAACAGAAACGGAAACAGCTCCCCCGACAGAAACAGAAACTGTCCTCACCCCAGATTACGGTGATGTCAATTGTAACGGTGCTGTGGATATTCTGGATGTCATCATGCTCAACAGAGCTATACTCGGCAAGGAATTTCTCACCAAGCAGGGCGAATTGAATGCCGATGTCAATGAAGATACGCATATTGATTCCGGCGATGCCCTGAATATTATGAAATATATCGTCAAAATCGTGGTTTCGTTCCCCGTATAACCGCATTTTTCTGAAAAAGCTCCCTGAAAAAAGGGAGCTTTTTTTATCGGCATTTGACAAATCTGCCAGAACATTGTATAATAATAAGTAAGCTTTAAGAAAGGATTTGAATCACTATGCTTGCAAATTATCACACACATACCAAACGATGCGGTCACGCAGAAGGCGAGGACAGACAGTATGTTGAAAATGCTATCCGGAACGGCATGAAAGTGCTCGGTTTCGCTGACCATTGTCCGTGGGTGTATCCGGATGGTTTTGTCTCTCATACCAGAATGCGCCCTGCCGAACTCGATGATTATTTTAACAGTCTGCTGAATCTCCGCAGGGAATATCAAAAGGAAATTACTATCTATATCGGCTTTGAATCGGAATATATTCCCCAACTCCTGCCCGAACAGGATAAGCTTCTTGCGGATTATCCTGTTGATTATCACATTCTCGGACAGCATTTTCTGACCCGTGAGCCGAGTTTCTACACCGGACAGATTTTCAGCGATGAAAAAATTCTGGAAAATTATATCAATTCCGTGATAGAAGGCTTGGAAACAGGCAGATATAAATATCTTGCCCATCCCGATTTGCTGGGCTTTTCCGGTTCACGGGAAATCTATGACAAGCATTATCGCAGACTTTGCGAATATCTCAGAGACCATGACCAGCCGGTAGAAATCAATCTGCTGGGCGTGGTCGAGCACCGTCACTACACAGATGAACATTTTCTCAGACTCGCCGGCGAAACCGGATGCAAAGCAATTATCGGATGTGATGCCCATCAGCCTCATCGGCTGGATTACCGAACCGGTCAAGAACTCTGCTATGAAATGGCACGCCGGAATCATTTGCCGGTGATAGACTATCTTCCGGGTTTAGGCAAAAAAATATAAATTCAATACAAGTTTCTGTTTATTTTTACAAAAAAAGTCAAAAATTAACAATTTGTTCATAGATTATTCTTTAAAAGTTCATATTGTTCATGGTATAATAATATTATGACAGCTATCGAAATTACTATAGAAAGGATGTGTTTCTTCATGCCTACAGAAATTTTTTTCCGCCTCACACCCGTTAAACAGCAGCATATTATTGATGCCGTCAAGGCCGAAATCACACGTGCTCCTTTTGAAGAATTCTCTATTTATAATGTCGTTCGGGCAAGCGGTATTTCCAGAGGAAGCTTCTATCAGTATTTTGTCAATAAAGAAGATATTCTGATTTTTCTGCTTTCGTCATATAATAAGAGCGTTCTGGAAAAAGTGATGCAGTCCCTCAAGGAAAATGACGGCGACTGGTTTACTGCACTGGAGGAAAGCTATCGCTTTGTGGTGCGGATGCTCTGCTACAAAGAGCCTAAAGATTATCGTCAGCACTTGTTCTGCAATGCCGATTTTTATGAAAAATTATGGCGTGACCACGATTTTTCTGTTGATAAATATCCGGTGCTCATGGATGCACTGTCACTTATCAATCTGGAAAAATTACGTGTTGACAATGTCGAAGAATTAAAAACGTTGATTGAAATCTGCATGGCTTCTGTCACTCGTGAATGCATTACACTGCTCCTGACCAATGCCGATGAATATACTGCCTGCGAAAGCTTTGAAAGAAAGCTCAGTTTGATGAGAAAAAATTTTCAGAAATAAAAAATGCCCCTCTTACGGGGCATTTTTTATGTCTGTTTACTGTTTGTACTCCTGAATGATTCTGACAATAATATCATGCAGAGGCTCAACCGTATAATCTCCGATAATCGGTTCAAGATGCGAACCGCCAATACCGGAATCATCCGTCAGAAATACATATTCGCCGTTTGTGCAGATAGCTAGTGCACGCCCGAACAGTTCCGTTTCTCTCGAACCATTGGAAGATACTACCGGAATGATATGAATCCCCTTTGCAGAAGCTTCGGAAATAATCGCTTCAAATTCTGTCTCATCATGCGGAGGCGCATCGTAGATTAAAAACGCAATCTTAACAGATTCTTCTTTCCAGTCGGGAGCAAATATGGTTTCTTTCAGAACTTCATAGACAGCCTCCGGTTCATCGCCTCCGCCAGATGCGTATTCGCTGTTGAGCTTGCTCTTGATAGCCGAAATATCTCCTGTGAATCCGGAACAGTTTGTGACATATTCATCGCCCTCGTCTTTGTAGAAATTTACAGAATATGTTGTATTTTCATCTCCGGCTTCTTCGGCGATGGCACTGAAATCACTTTGCAGGTACAGCATCTCATCCCCCATAGAACCGGTTGTATCTACAATAAACATAATTTGTGTATCATGATACAGGCTGACTCCCGTATCCAGCCGGATAGTATAAGCTCTGGTATCCGTCAGGGCGTTGCCCTGTTCATCGACAGAGGCCGGCTGAATCTCAACCGTTTCGGAAGCTTCTCCCTGCGTAACTGTCAGATTTGCGCCTGTTTTTCCGTTCATCTCGAAAACATAGGCATTTCCGTGCTTGTCGGTGACAGCTTTCCAGATGGTTTCCGTATCGCTGTTGAGGAAAACTTCTGCATTCGGCAGAGGTGTGCCGTTGTTATCTGTTACAGTAACAGCAATTCTTTGTGTCGGGTCGATTCCGAAACTTGGAAACTGCACCAGCCCCGTATTAACCAGATTTGAGAAGAATCCCCAGTTTTCATGGTCATTCCACTGGCCGGCCGTCAGCATACCGATGGCGGAAAGCCTTTCCGGAGTGGTTTCCGGTTCAGGTTCGGGAACGGGTTCAGGCTCAATGCTGACATCCTCCGCCGGAGCAGGGGCGATTTCTGCACTGTTGATTTCTCCTGCACCTTCCAGAGAAGAAAAGGCATCTTTGGCTTCTGCAAGGGAAAGTTCCGGAGAGAATTCCGGAGCACTTCCGGCATCGGCGAGGGCATCCTCTGCACCGCCGATGCCGTCTGCTTCGACAGCAATATCGACATATTCTTCATAGCCGACAGCATTATCCGCAACATCACCGCCGTCAGCCTCGGCAACGGCATCTGCACCGGACTTGCCGGCTTCGGCAGGGGCATCTGCCACGGCAGGTGCTTCGGCAACAGCGGAATTCATTTCGCCTGATGCACCGCATCCGGCATAGCAGAGCATTGTCAGAACTGATGCGAATACAAATAATTTGCTGTATTTTTTCATGATAAAATTCCTCCTTAAAGAATTTATTTGTCTTGAATGACTTCTGTCTTATATACGGATTGGAAATCTGCTTTTTATGGTGAAATTCTGCACAAATATTCCGGATATTTTTTATTTAATATTGACAGATTCATAAAAATCTGCTATAATCTTAATCAGGAGTGTGATTTTTTTATGCTGAAAAAATTAAGTGTTTTATTATCCTGCATGATGCTGATAAGCCTTTCCGGATGTGCATCATCCAGTCAGAATTCTGCTTCCGGAACGGCTGAAAATTCTTCTGTCAGTTCCGAAATCCAGTCCGGAACAAAGGAATCGGCTCTTGATGCCGTCTACAATATGAAAATCGGCTGGAATCTCGGGGACACGCTCGATGTCTGCGCCGCTGACCGTGACGGAGACGGCAAAGTCAACGAACATCCCGAAGACGGTCAGGAAGTTGCGGAAACACTATGGGGAAACGTTATGACAACACCGGAATTATTTGAACACCTCAAGGAAGACGGCATCAACGCCGTCAGAATTCCCGTTACATGGCGTGACCATCTCGGCGATGCACCCGATTATCAGATAAATCCGGACTGGCTCGCAAGAGTTCACGAAGTTGTCGATTATGCGATTTCGCAAGATATGTACGTGCTTCTGAATGTTCATCATGACGGAGGCGGTGACCCGCAGTTCGGCGCATGGATAAGAAACGCATCATCTGACTATCAGGGGACGGCCGAGAAATATACTGTCCTCTGGACGCAGATTGCCGAAAGTTTTGCTGATTATCCGGATAAATTAATTTTTGAATCCATGAACGAGGTCGGCTTTGATAATATGGCTCAGCCCAGAGCTTACGAAATTTTAAATAATCTGAATCAGCTATTTGTCAAGACGGTGAGAAAGTCCAATCCTGACAGAAATCTATTAATCGCCGGATACTGGACGGATGTTGAGCAGACTTGCAGTAGCTTGTTCAAAATGCCGGAAGATACTGAACAGAACAGACTGATTGTTTCAGTGCATTATTACACGCCATGGCAATTCTGCGTCAGTGACCAGCAGAAAACATGGGGCAGTCCCGGAGAAGTCCGCATCATGGAAGCCAATGTCAGAAAGCTCAAAGAAACGTTTGTTGATAATAATATTCCGGTTATCGTGGGCGAATACGGAACAATGAAATCTGCCGATACCGCCAGCCGTGTGTATTTCTGCGAAATGCTCACAAAACGATGCTTTGAAGTCGGAATTCCGTGCTTTTTCTGGGATAACGGTGAGGAATACGACAGAACCAATTTCCAATGGCGGACTGACGGCTTGATTAATGCCCTACAACATGCCGTCAGCGGTGAAAATTATGAAGTGACAAAATCATAATTATCCAAAAAATCAGAAAGCAGAATCCGCTTTCTGATTTTTCTTGAAAAACAGGTTATTCTTCAAACAAGGGTGTCGAGAAATAGCGTTCAGCCGTATCCGGCAGAATCGTTACGACAGTTTTTCCTTTGCCGAGCTTCTTCGCAAGTTTCAGAGCCGCTGCTACATTTGTTCCGCTGGAAATACCGCACATCAAGCCTTCCTCACGGGCAAGACGTTTTGCCGTTTCCAGAGCCTCGGCATCTGTTACAACATAAATATCATCATAGATATTCTGATTCAGAATATCCGGAATAATACCGTCCCCGATGCCCATCTGAATATGCGTTCCGATAGTTCCGCCGGCAAGAATTGCCGCATTTTCGGGCTCAACAGCCCAGATTTCAATATCAGGATACTGCGCTTTCAGCACTTCGCCGATTCCGGTAATTGTTCCGCCTGTGCCGATACCACTGCAAAAACCGTCAATCGGCTTGGCAGCCTGCATCATGATTTCCAAAGCCGTGTGATTTTTATGTGCAAGTGTATTATCCGGATTTTCAAACTGCTGAGGCACAAAAACATTCGGATTTTTTTCTTTCATCTTAAGAGCTGTCTGCACACACTCGTCAATGCATTTTCCGATGTCTCCGGCATCGTGGATTAAGCGGACTTCTGCGCCGTAATGTCTGACAAGTTTCCGGCGTTCTTCGCTGACCGAATCCGGCATGATAATGATGGTTCGGTAGCCTTTCACTGCACCTACCAGTGCCAGACCAATGCCCTGATTTCCGCTTGTCGGTTCAACAATGATGGAATTTTTATTGATAAGGCCTTTTTCTTCGGCCTTTTCAATCATATTGAGGGCTGTTCTGGTCTTGATAGAGCCTCCGGCATTGAGGGCTTCCATTTTGACAAGGATTTCTGCGCTGTCTTCGTCCGGCAGACGATTCAGCCGGATAAGGGGGGTATTGCCGACAGCTTCTAGAATATTTTGATAAATCATGTGAAAATCTCCTTTAAAATTTATAACTGCTTTTCTATTATAGCATATCAGAAGAAAAAATGCAAATTTTATTTTCACTGGTTTACAAAACTTAT
>JAFRMZ010000112.1 GCA_017430465.1 Oscillospiraceae bacterium | reverse complement strand
TTATGTAGAAATCAATCCGGAAGAAATTACGGAAAATTCCAGATTTTCCGAAGATTTAGGCTTCAATTCCTATGATTTTGTCTCCATGCTCGGCGATGCCGAAGAAGAATTCGGGATTGAAATCAGTCAGGATGAGGCTTCCGCCAGAAAAACGGTCGGCGCACTGGTTGACTATTTTGAGGAGATTTCCGCATGAATGAAATCAAAAATCTGAAAGAACTGGTTTATTCTGCGGACGAACGCTTCGGCGGGGAAATCTTTACCCGTGAAATTGTCAGAAAACAGTTTCAGGATAAAAGTTTTCATCAGTTCCGGCTTGACTGCGATGCTGTCGGCGCATGGCTTCAGGAACTGTTTCCGGAACAGAGAGCACATATCTCACTTGTCGGCACAACAAGCAATGCCTACCTGACGGCATGGTTCGGCATTCAGTGCGGAAATCACGTTTCTGTTCCACTGGATGCTTCCAACAGTACCGAAAAAATTGCTGACGAAATCAACCGTTCAGACAGCGTACTTGTATTTCTTGACGAAAAACATGCCGGAGAACTGGAAACGTTCAGGACACTCTGTCCGGCCGTGAAATATTTTGTCAGCCTGCCGGAACTGCCGGCAGTCACTGCACCGTATCAGGGAAGAATGCCTTCCGGAATGCCGGAATCTTCTGACCTGTCAGCGATTCTGTTCACCTCCGGCACAACCGGCCTCAGCAAAGGCGTGATGCTCAGTCACGGAAATTTGATTGACAATACTACTTGTGAACCGGATTTGGGTTACCACGGCGAAAAACGAATGACCGTCCTGCCGGTGCATCATGTCTTCTGCTTTACATGCGATATTCTCTGCGCCATTTGGTACGGCAGAATGCTCTGCATTAATGATTCTATGATGAGAATTCTAAGAAATCTGAAATTGTTCCAGCCGACCAATACGACTTTTGTGCCCATGATTGCCGGTTCTGTTCTCAACCGTATGAAGCAGATGGCCGAATCCAATCCGGACAAGCACGCAGTCGGCAGAGAAGTGTTCGGCGAAAATTTTGATGTTATCTATTCCGGCGGAGCCTATCTCAGTCCGGAGATTATCAGCGGATACAAAGAATTCGGCATTGAGATTGCGCAGGGCTACGGCATGACAGAATGCGCCCCCCGTATCTGCAACGGCGTGAAAGGCTCTCCGAAACCGGAATCGGTCGGCAGAATCGTCCCCGGATGTCAGGTCAGAATCACCGGCGACCACGAAATTCAAGTGAAAAGCCCCTCTGTCATGATGGGATATTATCACAATCCGGAAGAAACTGCAAAAGCCCTGACGACTGACGGATGGCTCTGCACCGGAGACCTTGGCCGGCAGGATGATGACGGCTATGTCTATATCACCGTAAGAAAGAAAAATCTGATTATCCTTTCCAACGGCGAAAACGTTTCGCCGGAAGAAATTGAAAATCAGTTTGCTTATTTCACGCCCGTGAAAGAGATTGTCGTTTACGCTTCTGACGGTGCGGTCACGGCTGAAATTTTTCCGAATCCGGATTACGTTTCCGAAGATATTCAGGCCGAAATGCAGGCGAAAATTGACGAAGTGAATGCGACATTCCCGCCGGCAAAGCGCATTGTGAAATTTCTCCTGCGGAAAACAGAATTTCCGAAAACGGCTTCTAAAAAAATTATTCGTTCCCAGATTCATAAATGCTGAAAAAACACGCTCCGGCAGTTTTTGCCGGAGCGCATTTATATCAAATCAGGGAAGTATCAGCTTTTGGTATACCATGCCAGAATCAGCGCATTTTTGCCAAGATGGGAAGTAATGGTGCATCCTGCACGGATAATATGAATCTGCTCGAAATCCGCAAGCTGTTGTATCTGGGATTTGCAGTCTTCCAAGAAGTCATTGGTCAGGCCGGTATGTCCAATCATGATATGCTTTTTATGCATATTTCTACCGTTTGCGAGACTTTCCATAATAAATTTCGGCGCACTGCTTTCAAATTTGCCCATGTATTTCTTTCCGACCTGTAGTGTGCCGTCAGAATTCTGAACATAGAGACTGGGCTTGATTTTCAGCAGTCCGGCCATGAAGGTGGAAAGCATGGAGGCACGTCCGCCTTTATAAAGAAATTCCATTTCATCAATCAGGAACGGTTCTTTCAGACGTTCGCTGATGTTCTGAGATTCCTTGATGATTTCTTCGGAAGTTCTGCCTTCTCTGAGCATTTCGGCAGCAGTCAGAACAAGCAGACCGCCGGCAACAGAAGCCGTTTTCGAGTCGATAACAGTCACTTTCTGAAAACTTTCCGCAGCGGCACTGGCATTTGCATAGGAAGTGGAAAGTCCTGAACTCATTGCAAAATGAATGACAGTATACCCCATGTGAACAAAACGAGTAAAGAAACGGAATGCCTGCTGCATAGTCGGTGCAGCCGTAACAGCCAAATCATCGGTACGTTCATAATAAGCAAAAATATCATCGGGCGAAGCTTCTTCAATATCCAGATACTCATTGCTTCCCATTTTGATATTCAACGGCAGGACTTTGATATTATATTCTTTTATCAGTTCCGGACTTAAATCCATAGCACTGTCGCAGGTAATTATAATTTTTTCTTCCATAGCAAAAACCCCTTTCAGGATACAATCCTTTGATTAAATTTATTATAACATAGTCAGGATACATTGTCAAGGCTGGCAAATAATTTTCCTTGAATCCTGCAAAAATGTGATATATTCTTTATGCAACATGCACAAAAAATACCCACTTGTAGAATAAATGATTTTAATAAACTATGAATAAATTATATCTTTTTTTGCTATAAAACTGAAGATAAAAATACTCCGCAGAAAATATTACAGCCAGAGCGTTTTTCTGAAAAAATATTTTTTTCCGGAAGATTGACAAAAATATCGTAATATGCTATAATTAAGATTATGAATAAAATCAAGTAGAATCAGGAGAAGTGATTTATTTATGAACTATCAGGCACTTGCAGATGTATTGTTCCCCGACGTTGTCGGTACGCCAGAAACCCTCGAACAGCGTTTCCCTGTCCGGAATCTTCCGGAACAGGCCGTTGTAACCAGAATCGGCCCAAGCCCGACAGGATTCGTGCATCTCGGAAATTTATATAATGCTGTCATCGGCGAAAGATTAGCCCATCAGTCCGGCGGTGTGTTCTATCTGCGAATCGAAGATACAGACGAAAAACGTAAAGTAGAAGGCGCAGTCGAAACACTCATTTCTGCTATGCACTATTTCGGCGTGAATTTCGATGAAGGCGCAACCGAAACCGGCGATAACGGAAAATATGCCCCTTACCGCCAGAGACAGAGAAAAGAAATTTATCATATCATCGCAAAATATCTCACTCAGCAGGGAAAAACTTATCCTTGCTTCCTCACCGCCGAGGAAATTGATGCTATCCGTGAACAGCAGACCGCTAATAAAGAAAACCCCGGTATCTACGGCAAATATGCCGAAGCTAACAGAAATCTGACACTCGAACAGATTCAGGAAAATATCAAAGCCGGAAAATCTTGGGTGCTCAGATTCCGTGGTGAGGATACTGGTGAATCTATCCTCGTGCACGATGCCGTCAGAGGTGAACTTAAAATGCCCCGTAATAATATGGACTTCGTTCTGCTGAAAAGTGACGGCATTCCGACCTATCATTTCGCTCATGTTGTGGATGACCATTTTATGCGGTCAACCCATGTCATTAGAGGCGAAGAATGGATTTCTTCCCTCCCGATGCATGTCGAACTGTTCCGTACACTCGGCTGGAATCAGCCGTTCTACTGCCATACTGCAACGCTTATGAAGATTGAGGACGGCAAAAAACGCAAGCTCTCCAAAAGAAAAGACCCCGAACTTGCACTTGCTTACTATCAGCAGGAGGGTATCTGTCCGGAAGCTGTCTGGGAATTTCTGCTGACTTTGCTGAACTCCAATTTTGAAGAATGGAGAATCGCAAATCCCGATGCCGATTATCACGAATTCCCGTATACTATCGAGAAAATGTCGATTTCCGGCGCACTGGTTGACCTCGACAAGCTCCGTGATGTCTCAAAGGAAGTACTCAGCCGGATGACCGCAGAGAAATTATATCAGGGGCTTCTGACATGGTGCGAAACATATCATGCAGAATTCGCCGGTATTCTGAAACAGTATCCGGAACGCACCCTGAACGCCCTGAATGTCGGCAGAGGCGGTGCAAAAGTCCGCAAGGATTTGGAAAACTGGAAACAGGCCTGCGAATTTTTAAGCTTCTATTTTGATGAAACTTTCCGTCAGCAGGACGCTATGCCCGAAGAAATTTCCGAAGCCGACAGAAAAGAATTCTTCAAGACCTATCTGGAAAGCTATCAGCATAGTGATGATTCTTCCGCATGGTTCGCAAAGGTAAAAGAAATGACAGAAAAGCTGGGCTATGCTGTCAAGCCGAAGGACTTCAAGAAACATCCGGAAGATTACAAGGGCAGTATCATTCATATCACAAACATGATTAGAATCGCCCTGACCGGCCGTGCCAATGCGCCCGACATCTGGGAAGTCAGTCAGGTGCTCGGCGAAGAAACCGTCATCCGCAGACTGCAAAAATGGCTGTAATCTGCCGTCCGGTACAGGAGACACTGCTTATGGGACTGTTTTCCAGACTATTCTCAAAAAAAGAAGAAAAACAGAAACTTCCGGAAGAAGAACCCTTTCATTTCGATTCGCCTTACTGTAGATTTTATTACATCAGTTACCCGAAAACTCAAGAATTCGGCTACGAAGGCGAGATGAAAATTTCT
>JAFRMZ010000017.1 GCA_017430465.1 Oscillospiraceae bacterium | reverse complement strand
TGTGGTTTTCCATCACGACCCTGTTTATGACGGCGGCCACGAAAATTCCAATACACTGAAAACACTTGTGGATTCTTATGGCGATATTCCGTATTTTACAGTCAGCAAGACACAGCCTTATCAGTTGAATGCATTATTCAAAAGAGTGCATACAGATTTTGTGATTATCCGTCATCAGGGGCTTGCTCCGGAGGCTGCCAAGCTGGGAATTCCGTCACTTGCAATGGGTGATGAACATTATCCGGTCGGCTATGACGGCATTATCCGGACGGGAGAAACGCTGCTTGACATTCTCAGCCGGAAGAAATTTAATCAGGTGCTTTCACGTCATGCAAGAAGCCCCTACAATGATTGGTGGCGTTCGCAGACAGACCCGTTTCTGCTGGCACATCAGCCGGAAATTCTGAACGAACGTGTAAATCTTAACAAAAAAAGAAAGGGGAAATGAATCATGGCAAAGAAAACAAAAAAACATGGTGCAATTACCCATCCGCATTTTGGCTGTACTGTCGGCGGTGCGTATTCTGTAGTAGCAATCAAGGGTGCTGTTCCGATTTCCAATTGTGGGCCGGGATGCATGTACAAGCAATATTTTCATCTTAGTTTTCTGAACGGCTTTCAGGGCGCAACAGGTGCAGGCGGCGGCAATATTCCGAGTACCAATGTAGGAGAAAATGATATTGTCTTCGGTGGTGCGAAAAAGCTGGATGCTCTGATTCAGTCTGCGCTTGCGTTATACAGCGGTGATTTGTTTGTCGTTCTGACAGGCTGTTCCGGTGAACTGGTCGGTGATGATGTCGGCTCTGTTGTCCGGAAATATCAGGAAGCCGGCTATCCGGTCGTTGCTGCCGAAACAGGCGGCTTTAAAGGTACAAACCTGAACGGTCACGAAATCGTTGTCAAGGCAATTATTGACCAGTATGTCGGCGAAAAACCGGACGCACCCAAGAAAAAAGGCCTGCTCAATCTCTGGTTTGAAACACCCTATTTCAATACTAACTGGCGAGGAGATTATCTGGAACTTGTCCGGATTCTGAAAGCAAGCGGTTTTCAGGTGAATGTCCTGTTTGGCCCGCAGAGCGGCGGTGCAAAGGAATGGAAAAAAATTCCGGAAGCACAGTTTAATCTGGTCGTTTCACCGTGGGTAGGTGTCGGCATTGCAGAACATCTCAAAGAAAAATACAATCAGCCGTATCTGCACATTCCGGTGATTCCCATCGGAGAAGAAGCCACGACTGCTTTTATTCGTCAGGTAGTCGAATTTTCTGGCATTGATAACAAAAAAGCAGAAAAATTCATCAAAGAAGAAGCCGAATTATATTATTATTTTCTGGATTCGTTTGCGGATTTATTTTCGGAATACTGGTTCGGACTGCCGTCACGGTTTTCCGTTGTGGGCGACAGTGCGACAAATTTAGCATATTCCAAATTCTTAGCCGACCAGATAGGGCTTGTTCCGGTCAAGCAGATTATTACAGACAATCCGCCGGAACGTTTTCGGGAAGCTATTACAGAACAATTCCGGAATCTCTCAGAGGGTGTTTCTGTTGAGCCGGAATATCTGGAAGATGGCTATCTTGTGGAACAGTCTCTTGATACTGCGGAATTCGGGCAGAGCGTCCCGCTGATTCTCGGCTCGACATGGGAGGGAGATGTTGCAAAACGGAAAAATGCCCTTCTGATTGAAATTGCTGCACCGTCTTCTGAAAAAGTCGTGATTAACGGCAGTTATATCGGCTATCGTGGCGGCCTCCGGCTGCTGGAGGATATCTACACGGCATCTGTTGCCGGAAATTAACATAAAATCAACAGACAGAAAAGGAGTAAGATTTATGAGAAAAAAATATATATTCGCACCGATTGTATTATTATCCGCATTTCTGACGGCCTGCGGACAGTCCGGCACAGCAGAAAATTCCGTTCCGGCAGAAACACAGGTACAGGAAGAAACTGCTGCTCAGACAGAAGCGACTGTTTCTGAAGCGGATATTCAGCCGGAAACAAATGCTGTTCCGGAATATGGTACACCCGAAAAAACAAAACTTGAAGTCGGTCATCTGAATTCAACAGCCCATCTGCTCGCATTTGTCGCTAAAGAAGAAGGTCTCTTTGCTGATGAGGGACTTGATGTCACTCTGACACAGCTTGCCAATGGTACGGAACTGGCCTCCGGTCTGGAATCCGGCAAACTGGATGCTGCTCTGATTGGTTCTGTTCCGTCAATCACCATGCAGGCGGCTGACCATGATTTGACGATTTTCGGCGGTGCAATGACAAATGGTCACGGCTATGTTATTAAATCAGAATTTACACAGAATCTTGAAAGCTGGGATTATACTATCTTGCAGGGAAAAAATGTTGCTGTTGCCAAAAATACAATGGACGATTTGGAACTCCGGCTTCTGCTCCGTGATGCCGGAATTGGTATCGGCGAAGGGGAAGACCAAGTGAATCTTGTGTATTTCGACAGTCAGAGTAATGCTTATGCGGCACTCTCCAATGATGAAATTGATGCCTGCTCAGTATATTCCCCCTATGCTTCCCTTGCAAAAAGTCAGGGCTATGAGGTAGTATATTATGATAAAGATTTCGCACAGTTTGAAAACCAGCCGTGCTGCCGTCAGGTTGCCACAGGGACACAGCTTGCAGAATCT
>JAFRMZ010000001.1 GCA_017430465.1 Oscillospiraceae bacterium | reverse complement strand
CTGATAGTCCACCTTTCCCGAAATACCGTCATTTGTCCAGTTATTATAAATAATAGACATATCATCCACACCGAGGCCGGATAATTCAGTAATAATTTTTTCTGCTTCGGAATAGCTTGTCATGGAAGTTTTCATCGTGACCGGAATGCCCAGCACCGAACGGGATTTCATTGTACCGCCGTATAAATCAAGATACAGTTCCGTAGAATCGGCTTGGGCTTTTTTTGTGACATTGCCGTCATCAAGCAGATAGTTCCGATAGGTTTCAGCAATATTCATATAACTTGCATCAGAATCCGCAATCGGATAGTATCTTAATTTAATAGTATCGGTTTTAATATCGCCGTTCTCGAAAACAGTCAGATTGCCGTAATCACCGGACATGGTGTAAGTATCCGAACCACGGAGCTGAAATGTGAAATTGCAGGTGTTGAAACTGCTCAGAGACTGACCGCTGACACTGGCATTCAGAGAAACATTGCCGTCACCTTCTTCGATGATAACTGCCATAGCATTGCCTTTTTTGACAATGCCATAGACGGGCATGAGAATTTCTTCTGTAACAGCCGGTTTTGTGACAGGAACATTGGTGATGTCACGGCCGTAAACTTTCTGTGAATAGCTTTTTGTGGTTTCTTTTCCGTTATTGAACCGGATAAGTGAACCGCATCCGTCCGGAATCACAAAATAGCCGTCTTCATCGCCTTCACCTGCGCCGAATGCGCCCAGCAGTGTGAGCTGTGTGGCAACAAGACCTTTGTCTGTCATAGTTTCTTTGATGTCATCGCACTTGACAGTAACGGACATATAATCATCTTCAAGCTCGTAAGCCACCGGAATGGTAATTCCGCATTTTTCAAAATCATAAGTGATGATAAGGCCTTTGTCCGTTTCTTTGAAGCTTAGTTTAGCAGAATTTCTGGAACGGAGATTTGTTGTGCCACGGCTGTTGCTGTCGCCGTAAGTCAGCACAGCAGAAGACTGTAAATCCGTAACAACTAGCGGTGTAGCAGTTGCATCACGGTTAGCTGCCGGCGGAGATGACCACCATGTGTAATTATTTTTTTTATTTTCGATACCTATCAGGCCGGTATCTTCATCATAATACATCATGAGATTATCATTTTCCGCCACGGTCTTGACACATACACGAACCTGCGTTTTATTGCCGTCAAGAACAGCCCACCGGCTTCGGTCTTCGTTCTGGTAGAGCGTTGTTTCACCGGCACTCCAGACATTCTTCATTTCGGCACGCACGGATTTATAATCAGTGCTGTAGAGTTCAAGTGTCTGTTCATCTTTGGTTAGGAATAAATATTCGCTGTCGAGCGTGGAAACTCTGAACCGGATTTTGATAATATTTTTCTGGTCAGCATCCAGCACGACAAGATAATTTCCTGCTTCACTGAAATAGATGTGCTGTTCCTTATCGCTTGCGATTTCTTCAAGTTCAGCAGACATTTTTCCGGTTTCGGCATCAATGAGAGCAAGTTCGGCATGTTTCAGATGCTTTTCAGTTTCTTTGACGGCATCTTTCAGCTCATCTTCATTAGTATATTTTTTCTTTAAATCGGCTTCGATTTTGTCTTTATAATCTTCCTCACGGAGATAGACTTCATAGCCGTCTGCTGTGCCGACTGCTTTCAGATAGGCTCTGACTTCATCGGGAGAAGCATCAAATTCTTCTTCTTCCTCCTCAACAGAGATAGTTTCTTCTGAAAGTGCAGTATCTTCTTCAGAAGCAATTTCTTCGGAAACAGCAGTATTTCCGGCGGATTCTGCATCTTCGGCACGGACAGTCGCCGAACCGGCAGAACAAATCATCGCCATAGAAAGCAGGAAGGCTAATACACGTTTTAATTTCAGTATTTTCATGAATTTTTTCACCTACACTTTCAGACGATATGCAATTTCGGTATAAATCGAATATGCAAAGACATACACCTGCTGGAACAATGACAGCAGAAGCACCAGCAGAAACAGCATAATCAGCATGGCGCAGATAGTCAGCAAAATTGCACCGATGGTTTTCATAAACGTATACTGATGCACGGACTTAATCGCCGAAAACAGCAGAACACCACTCCACAGCAAGCCGATGATATGCACGGCATCAATGAAAACTGCCTCATCACGAATCAGAAAATGTGATAAAAATACTTCAATATAAATGCTGGCAACATAAGGAATCAGGGCGTATGCGCTGTAGATGAAGATATTCTTCATCGTGCCTTCGCCTTCCAGCAGAGTGCAGATAGACCAGTTCCCGACTACCCATGTGCAGAATAAAATAATTGTCTGTACAATATAGGGAATAATATTGAACATTTTATCGGCTTCGGCATAGAACTGGAAACCGTATAATCTGTTATAGAAAATCGAGGCAACGAACCAGAGCAGGATAATCACAATGGAATATTTCATAGAACCGGCTTTTTTCCAGCGCATATCCTCGAAGCCTTCCATTGGATGAGTCACTGCATGTTTGACCCATTGCTTATTGGTTAAATCCATCATAAGGCTTATCCCTCCTCCTCTCGCTTGCGTTCATCGGTACGGGTAATATCATATTCCAGATTCGGCTTGTAATGCTTATTGAGATACCATTTCAGGGCAAAGCCTGCAATTACAAGCAGAATCAGCACGGCAACAACGCCACGGATATGAGCTGTCAGCCATTCGGAGCGATACCCTTCAAAAGCTCTGTTATAGCGATAGGGAGAATCTGCTAATTTAGCGTACTTCATAGAGCCTGCATAATCGCCGTCCACCAGCAGAGCCGCCGAGATTCCCAGAAATGCACGCCGGTAGTTGCCGTCATACTGCAAAACCTGATACCAAGGTTCGAGAGCTTCTTCATAATAACCGCCGTTATACAGAACAGTGGCTTCATGAACGATTCTTCCGAAATCTGTTTCTTCAAATACAGTGACAGTATTTTTTCTGGTATCGAGCACCAGAATGTTATTGCCGATAGATTCAATGGCGGTGACTTCCGTGAAACCGCCGAGCTGTTCGGAGGAACTTCCGAAGATGAACAATAAATTACCTTCTTCATCATACTGGAAGACACGGCCGGAAGTCAAATCCAGACAGTTGATATTTCCATCATCAGAAATTTCAATATCACAAATCATGGACTGATAGTTTTTATTTGTATTGCTGTCATAGACGGCTTCGACATCCCCCCATGAGGTTTCCAGACTGGAAAAAAGATTCGTTCCTGCCGGATTCAGCTTCTTGACAGTATCTTTTTTCTGGGATGTGGACTGTGTACAGGTATAGATAAAGCCTTCATCATCCAAATCAAAGCTTGTGATACCGGACGGAACAGTTCGGGAGGTTCTGGAACGCATTTCATCTGTCGAAATTAATTTCCAGAAATAATTAGCAATGACAGCGGAAGTCGCTTCGACAGTATTTGCGCCGTAATAGCCCTGAAATTCGCCTTCGTTATTGAACATCGCCGCACCGGTGGTGATGTTGCCAAGTACAATATAGACATTTCCGGCTTTATCGGCAATGACTCTCTGAGGCATGAATGTCAGTTCCTGAGAGAATAATTCTGATTTTGGCTTTGTGATTTCCATCTGGACATTGCAGTCATAATCGCAGACAAGAACTCTGGAATTGTTATAATCTGCAATATAGACTAAATCTGTTTCCGGTGCGACGTAGATGCCTTCCGGCTGTTTAAGCGTAGTGACAGAGCCGTCCGGACATTTGAATTCTTCCATAATCATGACAACTTCTGTCAAATCAGAATTTGTTACAACAATCCGGTTATTTTTAGAATCTGCAATAAAGAACTGGTCGTAAGCATCTCTGAAAATATCGCTCGGTTCTGAAAAATCGCTGATACCCAAATCCTGACCGCTGACGGAACGTGCTGCCAAATAGCCGGCCTGTGAGGGAATGGCTTCTTCCCATCTGTCATAGTTATAGACATCATAATGTTCTTCGGCATGTGCTGACATTCCCAGCAAGGAAGAACAAGCCAGCAATCCGGCGAGCATACAAACTGTCATCTTTCTGAATTTTTTATGCATGTGTCCGCCCCCTTAATCCTTGATACCAGAATGCGCCATTGTTTCAATGACATTTTTCTGTGCCATCATGAAAATTACAATCGGCGGAACTAACATGAACACGGCGGCGGCCATTGCGACACCGGCTCTTGCCAGTCCGGAGCTTGCTGCCTGCTGTGCAACAGTCGGCAGCGTTTTGAGCGATTCTTTATAGACCAGTGTACCGCCCTGAATGTTCCATGCCGCCTGAAATGCAAAGATAATCATCGTCATGAGTGCAGGTTTCTGATTCGGCATGACGATTTTCCAGCAGATGGTGAACATGTTCGCACCGTCTACTTTAGCGGCTTCAATCATGGCATCCGGAATGGTCGTCATAGACTGACGCATCAGAAACAGACACATCGGCGAGGCAACAGAAGGCAGAATCAATGCCCAGTAAGTATTAATCATGCCGAGTCTTGCCATGACGATATACTGCATGATATAAATAACATTACTCTGATATAACAAAGAAGTAACAATAATCTTATTCATGACATTCATGCCGGGGAGGCGGCATTTTGCAAGCACAAATGCCGCCATAGAAGCAAATACACATTGCGCAACAGTTACACATATCGTTACAAATACACTGTTGAAAACATATCTCGAAAAAGGTACCCACATGTCAGACATCGTCTGGAACATGTCACGGAAGTTATCAAGAGTCGGGTCGATGACATATAATTTCGGCGGAAAAACGAATAATTCATGTACTGGCTTGATACTCATGATAACTGCCAGATAAATCGGCAGAGCCATGAACAGACCCAGTACTGTCAGAAAAACGAAAATGCCAACTGTACCGCCGATTTTCTTTCCGGCCTGTTTATTAGAGCCTTTCGATTTTTCAATGCTTCCTGCCTGATACTTCTTGGGTACTTTTACTTCTTTTTTCTTTTCCTGAAGATTAGTTGCTGTCATAAAGTAAAGTTCCCTCCTTAATCCATGAAATTGCTCAGCAGTTTGCTGATGAGCTTATTGCAGACGAGCATTGCGATAAACAATACCATACAGATGGCGGATGCATAACCCATTTCGTAACGAACCCAGCCGTAGTCATAAGCATGTGTCATGATGGTATGGGCTTTATAGTCCGTACTCGGAAAGCCGACTAAGCTTTGTGAAACCGTGCCGGCCGTAAAAGAACTGACAATCTGCATTACGGCTGCGAACATCAACTGAGGTCCCATTGACGGAATCGTGATATAAATCAGTTCCTGCCATCTGTTCTTGATACCTTCAATAGCTCCGGCTTCGTACTGAGAACGGTCGATGTTCTGGAATCCGGCACGGAGAGCAAGGAAGCCTGCCCCCAGAGAAATCCAAAGCTGTACGACAATAACAACACCCAGTACATAAGAACTGTCCGTCAGCCACTGCACCGGAGCAGTCACAAGCCCCAAATTCAGCAGAACAGAATTCAAATACCCGTAAGAGTCACCTGAAAAAATCAACTGCCATACGGTGTAGATATTCGCCATAGACGGCGCATAAAATATCAATGTAAAGATGGTTTTCAGTTTCGGATGAAGCTCATTAATCAGCCATGCCAGCAGAAAACATAGCACATAGCTCAAAGGCCCTGTAAATAAGGCAAATACCAGTGTAACACGAATTGACTGGATGAAAATACTGTCATTCAGAAACAGTGTTGTATAATTCGATAAGCCGATAAATTTCGGCAACTGTACCATATCGAAATCCGTAAAGCCCATAGGCAGGGACATGACAACAGGTACAATCGTAAAGATGAAGAATACCAGCATAAAAGGCAGCATCATGAAATAGCATTCTTTATTCTGCTTGACCTGAAGCCACATTAAACGGCGTTCTTCCTGTTTGGTACGTTTTCCGATTTCAGAATGTTCCAAAATTCATTCCTCCTTGTTTCAAAATTAGTCAGAAGCCGTTGAAAGCCCCAGATTTTCACGTTTTCTGGTGATTTCAGTGTTGATGTCACGATTGTACCAGAGAAGCGTATCACGAGGATTTTCGTTATTGTTGACCGTTTCTCGGAATGCGTTCATAATATTTCGGGTCACGGCATAAGAAGCCGGAATAACCGGAATTTCCTGTAACTCACTCTGAGCTTTCAGCAGAGTTTCCTGTTCGGATTTCGACCATGCAAGCTGTTGCAGTGCTTCGGTATTCGCAGTAGTATACCGGCCGAGCTGACCAAGCAGACCTTCGATTTGTGTGCCGTATTCTACCTGTACATCCGTAGAACTGAACCATTTAAGGAAATCCCATGCGCCGTTAATATCCTTGCATTTCTTGAAAATAACTGCGCCGGATGCTGTTGAGTTGACAGCATGAGAAACCGTGCCGTCTTCCTGCACCGTGCCGGGGACTTGTGTGAAACCCCATAAGCCTTTGATTTCCGGAGAGGCAACGGATAACTGATTATAGAAACTATAGTCGGAAATAACTATCGGATATTCTCCTGTCCGGAAACGGGAGAAACCGTCATAAGACTGTTCAAAACCGTATTTGGTATACATGTCAGTCCATTTTTCAAACGCTTTGACGGCGATAATATTATCAAAATTGGTTTTGGTCTGGTCAGTATTGTAATAATTCAGACCGTTCTGTAGCATGAACATCGCAAATGTATGACCGGATTCCGTAGCAGCCGAAATGGTTGCATTCGTACCGGAAACAACCGGCAGAACCAGACCGACATACATATAATTTCGCTGTAAGCCGGGGAGCATATCAATAATATCATCCCATGTGGACGGCGGAGCAGTGTAGCCCATTTCAGACAGAATATCTTTTCTGTAGAACATCATCGCCCAGCTCTGGCTTAATGGCAGACCATAACAGCCGTTTTCATAACAGTAGGGAACAGTTGCATTCTCCTGAAAACGAGTTGTGACTTCATCGAAATCGGAGAATTCATTTTTCAGGTCAACAAGCAGACCTCTTGCCGCTAGGTTGACAGGGAATTCACCGCCGAGGAATAATGCAACATCAGGGCCTTTTCCTGCAAGGATGGCTTCTACAACACCGCCTACAACCAGATTGACAGCAATCGGCGTATCATATTGTTCTGCAAATTCAGACTCTACCAGAGATTTCACCACCATAGCTTGGTCACGGCCTAAGCTGACCCATACATTGATAGCTTCTTCGCCGACATCATCCGAAAGATTTGTATAATCTTCAAAGAAAGAACTGTAAAATCTCTGCCAGCTAAAACCCATGGACTTGAATGCATTCCTCTTGACAGAACTGAATTCTTTATCCGCAGAAGCAAGTTCCAGATAATCCACTTCAAGAGGCTGACCTCTGTAGTCGAACATCCACGCAGAAAGTGCAGTGATATTATCTTTAATCTGCGAAAGATAATCCGGAATTTTCAAAGGCGTTTCAATACAACTGTCTAAAACCAGATACATACGTTCCAGAGAAGCTGCTTCTGAACCTTCTGAACCTGCCATAGTTTCAATGTTATTCTGAATGGCTTTCAGGTCATTGGATAACCTCTCAAATTCGCTGAGCAGTTCCGGAATGCGTTCATGTACATAGTAATCTGTATACTTGTCCGGAGAAGGACCTGTAATCATCAGAATTTTCCGGTAATACGAGTTGATGTCCAGAACAGCGGCATCCAGAACACGCATAGATTCGCCGATTTCGCCGGGGATGACTTCCATCTTGATAGTATGGTTCTCTCCGCCTTTGAGATAGATATATAATTCTTCACCGCTGGCATCTGTCGGAGAAACAATCTGCCAGTCAGTATCATAATAGAACTTGACCTGATTCATTTCTTCGCAGATAACTGCATCATCAATATAGATTCTGCGGTTGGAGTAGAAGCCTCTCATTTCGTTCTGACGTGCTTTGATGCCCAGTTTATACCAGCCGTCCTGAATCTGACTGCCGTCTACTTCCCATGTAATCGTCTGCATCGCCTGATTCCAGTTGCCCGAACCAATCGTATTATATACCGTCTTGGAAGGACTGGACGGAGAAGCAAGATAATTTGAGTTATCCGAAGTCGGATAAAGTGTCGAGTCACTCTTGTAAACCGCCGACTCGCCCTCGATTCTCAGCAGAGTAGACGGTGTGTTCTCTTTGGAAATGCCGGTATTCACACTGTTTCTGTAATCCACATAGCTGGGAAGACTCTCCGGATTGTAGAACTTGAAATATTCCAGTGCAAAATAGCCTTTTGTAATATCAAACGTGATTTCATGCCTGCCCTGTTCCAGATAGAAAACCAGTGGGTCATTGAATAAGCCATCAACATCCGGCAGAGGCGTTTCCAGCCACATGCCTGTTTGAATCTGAGTCGGACGCACCTGATTTCCTTTCGAGTCCAGCTTGATTTCTTCGCTGTTGACATATATTTTGTTCAGCGTGGCACGGGATGCTGTATCGTAAGGCGATTTGCCGTCAATCAGAATACCAAATTCGATATTTGCCATATTTGACGGAATCGGCAGATAGGAGAAATCAAGACAATAAATTCCTGTTTCCGGAACATTTACCTGATAACTGATACTTCCGTCAGGAGAATTCCATATCAGAATATTATCCTTGTTTTCCTGATTGTAGTCACTGCCGTAACTGCCGACAGAAACACCATCCGGCTCACTTCCGGCCTCCATGGAAGTATAAGCACTGCCCTGCACCAGAATTTCTTTTTCTGGTCTTTTTTCGCCGATATAAGTATCATAGTAATCACTATAGGTAGCCTGTTCGACATACAGGGGCGTTTCTGTTTCGGCGGCATCTGTGAGGACAGTTCCGGAAGTATCTTTCTTAGTTCTCTGGGGTTCTTTTTCGGCAAAGGCCGGCAAAGAAGCATTGGAGAACAAAGCCAGCACCAGAAATGCGCTCAGCAAATACATCTTTTTGCTTTTCAGAATAATTCCACCCTTCTTTACTGCTGAAAAAAATCAGCAGTGAGTTAAGATATTTCCGGAATCCACCGGAAATAGCATATTCATACATTTTATATTATAGCAGAAAAGCAGTTCACATGTCAAGTATTTTTCAAATATTTTACACAAAAAATTAATTTTCTGACTATATGATATGCACAAGAAGATAAAATTTGGATATTTTATTATATTAGTTTATATATTTAACATATTCAGAAAAACACGCAAAATAAAAGCAGAAATCCACAAAAATACGTAAAAAATATTTGAAAAAACACTTGCTTTTTTTCTAGAAATGTGCTAGAATATTACTAACAGGATTTCTATCTTGATTTAAAAATACAGGAGGTGTGTAAAGTTATGGCATATCAGATTACTGATGCTTGTATCAGCTGTGGCGCATGTGCAGACGAATGTCCTGTAAACGCAATTTCCGCTGGCGATACCAAGTACGAAATCAATGCAGAAGTCTGTCTTGACTGTGGTGCATGTGCTGCTACATGTCCCGTTGAAGCTCCTCAGGCTGAATAATTTTCAGACAAGTGCTTCAAAAAAATCAGAATCGCTGTGGCATCGGAGCTGCGGCGTGGATTGAAACAAAAAATCAGAAACCAACTAAAAGAGCAGAACCGTCCGAAAGGACGGTTCTGCTCTTATTGCTTGTTATCTTAACGTTTTGGATTTGCCGAGCAGGAATTTCTGCAAAGCAATAATATCTGCAACGGAAATTTCACCGTCACTGTTGACATCAGAAGATACTGTCTGATAATTCAGTTCTGCTCCGTTCAGGATATTCTTTTTCAACTGAATCAAATCATAGATATTGATAATGCCGTCATAATTGACATCGCCGGTCATGTATGGGTCATGCTGAGATTCTTCCGTTTCAGTCGGAATCGGTTCAGTGATTTCTTCTGTTTCAGTGTAGTAATATTCCGGTTCAGTAACTTCCTTGAAGTTTACACGGAAAAAGTCCATAGAAGCTTCTAAACCGCCGATTGTGTAAACAGCATCAGCAGAAACAACATTGACAGGGTCAGCGTTGATTGTACCAGTGACAGCGGTCTGACCGTTTACGACAAGTTTTGCCTCCGTACCGTTCAAAACAGTGCTGATTGTTACCCATTTTCCGAGTTCATAAGCATTTTCAGCAATGATGCTTTCGTTATTGATGCTGAATATCAGATTTCTGTTTTCGGCTTTCAGGCTCATGTTATTATCAGCCGTGCCGAAACTGAAAATAGTACCATCATTACGGAGAAGTACTGCCGTCTGATAATCCACATCATGATAATTTGCATAAGAACTGTCAGCAATAATATACTGATTTGTGCCGTTGAATGTCAGAACGCCGTTTGCACTGGTGCGTGTTTCTTCCCATGTCGGATTATTGACAGATACCCCATAAGTAGAAATATAGTTATCCTTAGCGATTTTAGAACTGTCCGTATCAAATTCAAGTCCGGCATACTGACCGTCATTGTACGGACGGGAGTTGACATAAGCATCCGGACTTGTCCAGCCGTAGACTGCACCAGCCTGAATGGTTCTGCTGGAATCATCATAATAATCACCGTCAGTGATAACCTGACCGGTTGCTGAACCCTTTGCAAGTCCATAAGTGACACCCTTGATAGTGGCATTTCCGGAAACAGTATAATCATTAAAGACAAGACCGCTTTCCAGAACTCTTGCATTATCCGAAACAACAGAATTTCCCATAACTCCGGCGGAATCCGAAACAATCGCATTATCCTTGACAGTAGCATTTTCAGCAACAACGGCATGACCGGAGATGACAGCATTTCCGGAAACCTTTGCAGAGCCGGTTACAGTTGCATAATCTTTAATCTGTGCATTTCCGGTAACAGTCGCATAACCGAGAACTTTTGCATTCGGAGCAACATAAACAGAATCATCCACACGGGCAGTAGAAGCGACAAATCCTCCGCCGTTGCTGTGATAGCTTCCTCTTGATGCGCCTGTGTTATTTATAGTCTGCTTGATTTCTGCGCCGTCGATTGTGACTGCGTAGGGATAGCGTGTCTTGCCTAAGAACGGACGATGATTTTCATCGAATTCGCCCTCTCCGTAAGCCCACGGAACGCCGTTTTCCTGCCAAGTATCAGAATCCGGAGTAGCCGTCACAACGAGAAATACAGCATCAGCAACACCAACATTAATACTTGCAGTTTCACCAGCCTTGAACAAATCGGAATATCTGGTATTACCATTACTTTCCGCAACAACAAGGCAAGCCCTCCAGTCTGCGCCCTGTACATCGGTCAGACCTTCTAATGTGGCAGAAACAGAAGCACCATCTTCCCATGTACCGCCGTAAGCTTTCAGCGGAATGATATTGATTCCGAACTGCTGAGGCGCACGTTCAGTCGGAACAGTATAATAATTATCTTTATCAGTAGTTTTTTCCAGCAGAGTGTAGATTTCTCCCCAGTTCCATTCGCCGTTAGCCAATAGCTGATTCTGTCGAGCCTGATACCTGTCCTGATGTGCGAAATCAAGCGTAGCAAGACGGGCGGCATACTTGCCGAGCGTTTCTTTGATGTCAGCATTGGCAAGGCGGTCAATTTCCTTATAGGGATATTCATCAACCTGACCGTTCTGCATAAGAGTTTTCATAAAATCTGCGCCGTAGCCGTCCAGATTATCAGGATTATCGGTCAGATACTGCAAAAATGCCCATGATGCATAGTTATCACGGCCGAGAATCGGAGTAAAGCAGAGATTTTTCATATACGTCTCGAAATAATCCGTACCGGATGCAGGGTCGGTTACCCACTGGCTGTAATAATCGGAATATAAGAATTGTTCTCTGTACCAGTTGGCGATAGCTTCCCACCATGACTGAACATATTTGTTTTCGTTCCAGCCGAGCTGATGTGCTGTTACAACATGGCCGAATTCATGAGGAAGTACCCAAGAAGGATTAGGGCTGTTCTGCATTGCACCGACACAGCAGAACATGAACGCATAGCCTTGATTATCATAGCCCATATAAGCCCAGTCATCCGCAAACGGTGAAAGTCCTGTTCCAGAAATATAGAAATTGACTTTGTATTGATTTCCGTCACGAAGGCTTAAGTTAACAGACTGTGTGGGAGCTTCCATCTGCAAATCATTCATGTAGACATCCCAGCAGGCTTCGAGGTTTTTAGCGTTTTCCTGAAGGAAACTTTCAGTGATTTTGGAAGAATCCGAACCAGTTTTTCCCCAAATAAACTGAAAATGCTCAGATTCCCATCTGTTGACGTCTTCGTTTGCACACCAGACATCACGGGTTTTGAGAGTATCTGCCTGTGCCTGAACTGTTTCGACAGGATTGAGTTCCAGTGCACGGGCAGGTACGGCGGAGACACCTATGCACATAGCAAGGGCACAGATGCCGGCCGTAATTTTTTTGTAGTTTTTCATACCAAATTTCCCCTTTGTATATTTTTTAGATGATAATATTATAACATATTTTTTGTATAATGTCAATAGCTTTGGTAAATTTTTACCAATTATATCAAAAATAGAAGCAGAAAATTCTGTTTTCAGAAACTTTCTGCTTTTCTATAAAATAATTTAATTTTCACTGCTGATTTCTGAATCAGAAACATCTTCCGTAATGTCCTCAGATGCAGATTCTGCTGTTTCATCTTCCGGAGATTCTTCCTCAGAATCAAAATCAGATTTGGAATCAGAATCTTCTTCGGTTTCTTTCTGATAAACTGTTCCGTAAAGGCTTTTGAAAAGCGGTTCATCAGGATGGACGTTAAAGAGAACCATGCCGTCTTCTTCAGGGAATCCACGGTAATACATCAGTTCGCTGACGGTAACGAGCTGATAGCCCATATCTATCAAATCAGGAATGAGGCGGTCTGAAGCATCTGCACTTGCCTGATGAATGTCATGCATAAGGATAATATCGCCATCGCCGACATTATCCATTAAGATTTCATAATCTTTTTTTGCATTTTTCCATTTCCAGTCGCTGGTATCGAGAGACCAGTAGATAAACATTCTGCCGTCAGCTTCACGGAGTTCATCTGTATAAGCACCGTAAGGCGGACGAATATGCTGGGGATGTCTTTTGATAGTTTTATAGATAGCCTCATCACATTTTTTGAGAGATTCGAGAGCATCTTCAAGAGAGAGCTTTTCCAGATTGTCATGTTCCCATGAATGGTTGGCGACTTCACAGCCGAGGTCAACTTCACGCTGAATGAGGCTTTCGGTTTCAGGGGTAATATTTTTGCCGACAATGAAAAAAGTCGCATGAGCGTGATATTCTTCGAGGGTATCGAGAATCTGTGCAGTAGAGCCTTCGGCAGAAGGCCCGTCATCGTAGGTGATGGCAATCATAGGCTTGTCGGGGTCGATTTCGAGTTCATAATCAATAAACGGTGCATTTTCGTCAATTTCCGTAGTGGGTTCTTCGGTGATTTCTTCTGTAGTAGGTTCTTCTGTAGTTTCGGGGAGAGTTTCGGATTCTGTTTCAGATGTTTCATCTTCTAGGGTAGTATCTGCTTCAACGGGGCTGGGGCGGGTATTTTTGAAAGCCACCACACCGCAGAAGATGCAGACAGCGCAGAACATAAAAAGAACAACTTTCACGCCTCTTTTCAGTCTGAATTTTTTCTTTTTATGCGCTGGATGAGAAGAAGTTTTTTTTACATGAGTTTGTTCGGGCGGATGATGAAATTCTGGTTCAGGAGATATTTCTTTTTTAGGAGTATCTGACTCCGGGGAAGGTGTTTTCTTCTTTTTCTTGGGAGTATCTGACTCCGGAGAGGATGTTTTTTTCTTTTTCTTGGGAGTATCTGACTCCGGAGAGGGCGTTTTTTTCTTTTTCTTGGGAGCATCTGACTCCGGAGAGGATTTTTTCTTTTTCTTGGGAGCATCTGACTCCGGAGAGAGTTTCTTTTTTTTGTGAGCCGTTTCTTCCGCCGGAGAAACTTTTTTCTTTGCGGTTAGTGTTTTAGGTTTTGAAATTGTCTTTTTCTGTCGGACAGAGTTTTCCTCGGTGCTCATCTGCCTGTACCATGCCTTTCCCTGTTATTTGATAATATCATGCATTGCTTTGCTCACGAATGAGCAAAATAATTGTCATTTTTTGTCTGTTGATAATCAGATAAAAAAGCCCCAACTTTCTTACATTGGGACTTCGGATAAATGCTCGGATATGACTTTTCAAGTTCTCCTGCCATTTCTGAGCAGATACACCGGATTTCTGATACTATCATTATAGCATAAAAACGTGGAAAAGTCCAGTATTCCGACATGCTTTTGCAAATTTTGTGAATTTTATCTAAAAAAGAAAGAAATTCTGTACATGATTTTTAATTTTTGGGACGAAGCTGTTTTTTGATGCGAAGTTCACGGAAAAATGTGGATAATAAAGCACTGCATTCCTCCTGAAGAATCCCTCCCTGTGCTATGGTACGATACTGATTCGGAAGCGCAAAAGACTGCACTAAAGAGGACACTGCCCCGTTTTTGACATCATAAGCCCCGAACCAGACTTCTTCAATGCGTGCCTGTAATATTGCACCTGCACACATAAGACAGGGTTCAAGGGTGACATACAGGGCACAATCAGGAAGCCGCCATCCCCCCAGATGACGGCAGGCGGAATCCACTGCCAGCAGTTCGGCATGTGAAAGCGCATGTTTCCGCAGTTCTCTCTGATTGTAACCTTCGCCGACAATTTCTCCTGTACTTCGGCGGACAATGACAGCTCCAACAGGCACTTCTCCCAGTGAAAAGGCCTGTTCTGCCAGCTCCAGTGCATATTGCATATAAAATTCTGGTGTGTTGTTGGTCATGTAGATTCTCCTAAGAAAGCATAGAGGTGATAACCAGAAGCAAAACACTGCATATCAGAAATGCTACCATTGGCATTGCGGTGAAAAAAGCTTCCAGTTTTTCACGGAGATTCAGATAAGTCGTATTAAGCGCAGGCTTGTCTTGAGAACGATTCCGTTTCAGAAACAGATAAATTCCGGCAACCGTGCAGATAATGCAGGGAATCAGTACCATTGTCCACCACTGCAAAGAAGGCGCATTGTTGGAGGATTCCATATAAAAAAGAGCAAACATGTAAATTTCATGAACTATCCGCAGAACAGATGCTGACCAGAAACTTCCTGTATAAATCAGATAATACGAAATCAGCAGATGCACCAGCCCGATGCGAATGGCATCCGGAAGGTTATGCGTCAGGGCGGCGGCTAATACTGATGTGGAAATGACAGCAAAATCATCTCCGAACTGACGCAGTGCCTGAAACATGCATCCATGAAGAAAAAGTTCTGTTATCATGGGCAGAAGCAGAATGGTCAGAAGAAGATGGAAAATCATTCTGCCGTTTTCAGAATGGTCTGTTCCGGCAATGATTCTGTATTTTTCCATATCTGCCGAAAGCGGTGTCTGAAGTATTCCCATTCCGATACTTAACAGCATTACCATGCCAATGCCTAAGACAAGCCGTGCCGGTTTATAGATTTTCATCGGCAGGCTGACCTGTACCGGCATCCGCAGGGTGAACTGCAAAAGCAGTGCCGGAATCAGATATTTGACAAACTGAATTCCGAATGTCAGCCAGAATACAAGCCTTTCATCTCCGTAAAGACGGCTTTCACCGAAAAATACAAGTTCTATATGCAGGTGCAGAAGATGCATCAGCATAACAGCGGCTTTATCCAGAATATTTTCTGCAACGAGATACCCAATCAGGGCACAGCCGATTAATTTTCCGAGACGGTTCAGAATGCTTTGTTCTGTCTTGGCAGGGGAAAGCCCTACTGCGGACTGACTTTCCGCAAAAGAAGCTTCTTTCGGATTTTTTGTAAACCGGAATGCATAGGGATTTTGTTTTTTTCTGCGCCATGAACGGAATGCTTCCTGATAGGCGGCAGACTGATAGGGACAGGAAAAATCTTCTACAACGTCAATTACTTTCTCTACTGCTGTTTCTTCCGGCATATACATGCCTCCTTCTGTCTGTTTTTTACTTTACATTTTTTATTATAACATATAATTTTATCAGATACAGCATATATCCAAAAACATTTTATGAATAATTTGTAAAAAAAATAATAATAAATTATAAACAAAAGGAATTTTTGGATAAAAACAGGCTCATTCTGAACAAAACTATCTTTATTGTTTATTTTGTACATTGATTTCATTCAATGTGAATAAAAATTATAAAAAGTTCAAAAAATTCACAAAAAATACATTGAAAATTGAAAAATAATATGTTATAATAAGATTACTAAAAATCGAACTTATTTTTATTTTACAGAATACTGTTAAGGGGGACACAATTATGAAATGTAGCAGTTTTGTGAAGTTTATCGCTGTAATGCTTTCAGCAGCTACTATAACAGCAGAGATGCCGTTTGTGCTGACCAGTGCCGCCACTGCACCGAAACTGGAAATTCAAAACGCTTATATTACACCCGATACTATGCCGGAAAATCGCATTGTAGAAGTGGATATTTTTATTTCTGATAATCAGTCCGGATTCCGTTCAGCTTCGTTCGGAATCGAGTACGATGCCTCTTTGATTTATACCAGTTGTGAAGCTTCCGGCCGTGCAGGAACAGTGTTCGATGTTGTCAGCAATCCGGAAAGAAATCTGCTTTGGTTTATGGGTGCAAGCAGTTCCGCAGACATGGCGGCTAATACTGCATCACGGGAAGCCATGATGAAATTATATTTTGAAGTTCCCGCAGAAATCGAAGGCGGTAATTTTCCGGTCAAATTCTGCTGGGACGGTATGAATGGTGCTTCGGCTTTCTGGTATACAGATAAAACTGCAAATGTCATAGAAACTGTCAAGTCTACTGCGGTAAACGGTTCTGTCGATTTTCACGGCGGTAGTGTCATGGAACCCGAATCTTTAAGAATGAATCAGGAAACACAGGCGCAGATTACCATACACAATGCGGCAACAGAAGTTATCTGGTTTTCTTCCGATGATAAAATTGCTTCTGTCAGCGATAAAGGCCTTGTGACAGCAGTATCCGCAGGAGAATGCAACATTCAGGCATTTATTGACAATCGGCTTCATACTTGTCATGTAGTTGTCAACGCAGATGATATTTATAGCATTATGGATTCTGCCGACCTTGTGCTGACAAATCCGAAAAGAGCCGTCTTTATGGAATATCCGGATGCGGAAGGTGAGGTGACATGGATGTCTGCTGCTCCCGCACAGATTAGCATTGATTCTGACGGAAAATTACAGTTCGGAACAGAAAATTGTTCTGCCCGCCTGTTCGGTACGTATAACGGAAAAACTTATATGCGCAATGTCAGTGTGGAATATATCCAGACAACAGAATCAGATTCCGATGTCTTGCTTGGCGATGCCGATTGCAATGGTCAGATTGATATTATGGATGTCATTATAGTAAATAAAGCCATTCTCGGAAAAGAACAACTCACTCCTCAGCAGGATAAAAATGCTGACTTTGATGGTGATGGTACTGTCAGTTCCAGAGATGCCCTGAATATCATGAAACGTATTGTCGGCATAATCTGAATTACAGAAGAAGTCCCCTCTGCTGTCAGAGGGGACTTGGTTATTTTGTGTTGTGAATGTTCCAGCGGAAAGAACAGAATTTTGAAATTTTAGTAATATCAAAAGTCGTATTGTTCAGAATCTTGGTAAAATCCAGAAATCTGTAATTGACTTTCAATTCTTTGTTATCAATCAGATTCCGGATAGCGGTAATGCTGGTATTCGGTGCGTTTCTCTGAAGTACAATGCCCAGACGGTGATAGGTTTTCATATAATCAATAATCTCCGATGCAGAAGTCAGATTTTTGTCTGCCATGTTATAAACACCAGCAAGATTGGGATTCTGTTCGGCTTCGATTGCAAAATTCAGCATAGCATCAACAAAGTTATGCACACAGCACATGTGAAAACCGTAGTCTCCGGTGCGGTAGATAAATTTTGAATTGTCTTTCGGGTCAGTGATTTTGGATTCCAGATTGTTGTAGTATTCTTTCGTATATACAGGCGCAAGCCGGATAATTGCACAGAGAATGCCTTTTCCTCTGCCGATTTGTTCTGCAAGTGCTTCTTCCGAGGCAGTTTTCAGCTTGGCATAGTTCGTCACCGGTTTTGTGAAATCATCTTCATGAATCGGTTCTCTGGTTTTCGGAATCTGATAAACCTGCGTTGTGCTGACAAGAATAAACTGCTTTACTTTACAAGTAAGTGCTAGCTGGTAGATAAATTCATTGCATCTGGCATTTTCTTTCAGTTCCGTTTCGGTGATGATATTGTTTAAATCATTATCTGCCGTACATGCCATGTGAATGACAATATCCGGAGAATAACGCAGCATAGTATCTGCATAAGCATCCTTATCCAGAGGAGAAGCCTGCACAAATGTGAAATGCGCCTTGTTCAGATTGTAACTGCTGGTTTTTCGGTCAACAGCAACGACTTCATATCCTTTTTTCAGGAAACCTGAACAGAGGTGGTCACCAATCATACCGCCGCCGCCTGTTACTAAAATTGTTTTCATACAATCAACTCCTCAAGAAGAAAAATAAAATAGAATCCGTTTTTTAGCTGTTATTGGCTTCGTCTATCATAGTCTGCACAGGATTCTTGATAGCTGCAAGCGATTCATTCCATGGTGTGCCTTTTCCGGCAGCACGGACACCGTTTTCACTGCTGTCGAGCATATCAAACAAGTCGGTTGTGACACCGTTTTTGAAATCAATCACCGGATTTTCCATAGCCAGTTCATTCATTTCATTTTTCATATCAATCATTTCCTGTGTCCATGCGTAGTCATCTATAAATTTCTGGTCGGCAATCTTCCGGATGTCTTCATTCAGAAGTGTCAGTCGTTTGCATTCCAGCCACTTTGCAACACCTTCCGGATTCTGTCCGTCTTTGACAAAGCAGTAAGCATTCATGCTTGCCGGTATATAATAAGCATCTGCTTCAGGGTCTTTCGGCATGGGAACAAACATGCAGTTTTCGCCGAATGTACCTTTCCAGCCGGCATCTACGCCGGTTCTTTCGTTGATTTTGTGGTCTTCGGAATACAGTTTCCAGAGACCTACCGGATAGAATAATTCTTTTCCTTCGCCGATATATTCCGGATGGTCACTCCAGCCAAAATCACCGACACCAATAGCAATACAGTTAGAATTATATAAATCATACATGAAATTCTGAACCCGTTCGATATTGCCGTCTGTCAGGTTGCTGACAAGCTGTCCGTCTTCCATGCCGATATAAGGTACACCAACCGTTGCAGAAAGGCCGGATTCAAACCACCAGCCGTCAAGACCATATTTCTGATTTTCGGTATCACAGAAAGCTTTCAGCATTTTTTCAAAAATATCCCAGTCCCAGTCCCCGTCTTTATAGAGTTCATAAGGGTCATCAAAGCCGAGTTCCTGAACAGTATCACGGTTATACAGCACAGCACAGTTATCGCCTGTCATTTCAACAACCGTCATATAGTGCTTGCCTTTCCACATGACAGAATCGTTCATATCCTTGACATCTTTCCACAGTTCGCTGTCGAAATCAATATAATCATCACATGGCACGAACATGCTCCGGATTGCGCCTTTTGGGAAGGCATCGAAATTTCCGGCATAGAAAAAGTCAATTCCTTCATTGGCATTGATATAGTTTGCCAGCATATCATATCTTTCGGCATACAGACATTTATACCATTCGATTTCACCGCCATATCTTTCCTGAAAAATTGCCAGGTCTATTGGGGTATCTGCATTCAAATCCCAGTCGGACAGCCATTTGATTTTTTTATTTTCCAGCTCTCCGGTAAGACGTTCATCTTTTGCTGCAAGGCTGGATAATTCTTCTCTAGTTTCCGGAGCGATTTCTTTATAGCTGACGGTTTCCTGTTCTTCTTCTTGCGCCGTACTACAGGAAAATGCAGTTACTGACATACAGCAGACTGCCAGCACACACAGCATTTTTCTTAATTTTCTCATGATGAATAAAACT
>JAFRMZ010000111.1 GCA_017430465.1 Oscillospiraceae bacterium | reverse complement strand
CTGCTTTCCGGCATTACTTCCGGCGGTGCGGAAAAAAGTATCTCCATGATGACTGACATTCTCTCCCAAGAAGAAGCCTTCCTTGCATCTTCTGCAAAATCTGCCTATACTGAACATCTCCTTCCTGATGGTACTATGAAAGATTTGCAGAATCTGCATCCGGCTCTCCAGAGAAGATGTATCCGCATTTTTCTCGATTCCCATCAGCTTCCCTCCCATTATCTTAATGTTCTCACTGTTCAGAAACTGCTACAGCATGGCGGTCAGGCTGAAATTATCCGAGGGCAGACAAATGTCCGTGTCAGTCAGCATATACTTTTCTTAGAACAAAAATTATCCCAAATTCCCCGTAAAACTCTCATTATCGGCGAAAATCAGATTTTTTCCGGCTACTTTGTCACAGCAGAACTCGTACAGAAAAAATTTTCTCCCCAATTTGAAAAAATTCACAGAATATTTGCAAATTCTGCTCTCGATTATGATATAATAAAAGAGTCTGCAGTGCTTCACGGCAGAAGCAACGGCCTGTATCTTAAACCAGAACACCAGAATCATACCGTCAGTGTCAAAAAATGGCTTCAGACACAGCCCGTTTCCCTGCGCAACTCCCTGCACTGCCTCTCTGATGCATCCGGCCTGCTCTGGGTGCAGAACCTTGGCGTTTCCTCGCATGTCCGAGTGACCGGAACTACGCAGAATATGCTCATTCTGCATGTTCACACAGCAGACACAAAACGCACATCAGATTATCACATTTCTGATGTATACTAAATCATCCAAATTAGCAGTCTCATGCTGAGAGTGCCAATTTCATATTTTTCCCTATAAGTAAAAATCAAAAAGGAGTGAAGCTCTTGACACCAAAAAAAAGCAGAGGTATTGCGGCATATCTCTTAATTGCAGCACTGCTCATTTTCCTCGCAGCCTATATGCTGCCACGCCTCAACGAAAAAGAACCTGAGTACACATATTCAGAAATTATCTCCCATTTCGATAATCTCGAAGTCACCGGCTATACGCTGGATTTGGGTACAGGTGACCTGAAACTCACACTCGAAGACAGTTCCGAAGAAGTAGAATATTCTGTCCCTAATGTCTCTATCTTCCTCAATGATACCGAAGATTACAGAATTAACTACAACAAAGCCAATCCGGATTCTCCTCTTGACCAAGATTACTACAGAATTACTGATAATTCATGGCTGATTACCTATGTCCCGACTTTTATTATCCTAGTCATGGGTGTGGTGCTGTTCGTCTTTATGATGCGTCAGGCCGGCGGTACAAAATATACCAACTTCGGCAAGGCGAATATCAAGACTCAGGCCGACAGCAAAAAAGCTACTTTCAAAGATGTTGCCGGCGCAGATGAGGAAAAATTTGAAATGGCTGAAATTGTCGATTTCCTCAAAAATCCCAGAAAATATTCTGAAATCGGCGCAAGAATCCCGAAAGGCGTTCTTCTTCTCGGCCCTCCCGGTACTGGTAAAACCCTGCTGGCAAGAGCAGTTGCCGGTGAGGCAGGCTGTCCGTTCTACCCGATTTCCGGTTCGGATTTCGTTGAAATGTTCGTTGGTGTCGGCGCATCCCGTGTGCGTGATTTGTTCGATACTGCTAAGAGAAATGCCCCTTCTATCATCTTTATTGATGAAATTGATGCTGTCGGCAGACACAGAGGCGCAGGACTCGGAGGCGGTCATGATGAACGTGAACAAACTCTTAATCAGCTTCTTGTGGAAATGGACGGCTTTACCGGAAATGAAAGCGTTATCGTTATTGCCGCAACTAACCGCCGTGATATTCTTGACCCTGCTCTGCTCCGCCCCGGCCGTTTCGACAGACAAATCGTTGTCGGCTACCCCGATATTAAAGGCAGAGAAGATATTCTTAAAGTGCATACCAAAAATAAACCTCTCGCTCCGGATGTGAATCTTAAGGACATTGCCAAAACAACTGTTGGATTTACCGGCGCAGACCTCGAAAATCTTACGAATGAAGCCGCTTTGCTCGCCGCAAGAGGAAACAGAAAAGCAATTACCAATCAGGATATTGCAGAAGCTACTATCAAAGTTGTCGCAGGCCCTGAAAAGAAATCCCGTGTCAAGACTGAAAGAGAAGTCAAACTTACTGCTTATCACGAAGCCGGTCACGCTATCTGCACTTACTACTGTCCGCATCAGGATAAAGTACACCAGATTTCTATCATCCCCAGAGGCATGGCCGGCGGTTATACGCTCTCCCTCCCTGAACATGATAAGTCTTATAACAGCCTCAAGGAAATGCATGAGGAAATTATCGTTCTGCTCGGCGGACGTGTTGCCGAAAAATTAATTATGGATGATATTTCTACAGGTGCTTCCAATGACCTCGAACGTGCTACCCAGACCGCAAGAAATATGATTACCCGCTATGGCTTCAGCGAAAAATTAGGCCCTGTCGTCTATGGCAATGACCAGAGTGAACCCTTCCTCGGCCGTGATTTCAGCAGTACTCCCAATTATTCCAATGAGGTCGCTGCCGAAATTGATGCCGAAATCAGAAACTTTGTTGAGCAGGGCTACGCTAAGGCAGAAGAAATTCTTCGCACCCATATTGACCAGCTCCACACTGTCGCACAATATCTCATCAAACATGAAAAAATTGAAGGCCCTGAATTTGAACAGCTCATGCAAGGAAAATCCCTCGAACCGGATACTACAGAATCTTCCGGTTCTGCTAACTTTACTGAAAATCCTACAGAAACTCCCGTTTCTCAGACGCAGGACTTTACTGAAGAATAATTTATCACGAAAATCCCCGTTTCCTAACGGGGATTTTTTTCAAGTACTTGATTCACAAAAGCCCCTGCCGTAAGAACAGGGGCTTTGTTATTCCAAAAGCAGTGTCATACCGTCCCCCACTGTGCAGAGAGCTATTTGCAGACTGCTCCTGCACAGTACAGAACCAGTCACTCTCTTTTGAAATACGGAATCTTCTGCTGTTGATATTCTATGCAGTTTTTCCCGTTTTGCAACTGGTAATTTATAACGCTTGTTTTTAAATGAAAAGTGAATTTTTTTTGAACTTTTTTTGAATCAGAATATTGATTTTTTTTTTCAGATGTGCTATAATATAATTACTATCACCAGAAAGGGGCAATCTATATTATGGCTTTGAATTTAAGTTTCGGTATGTGGGTGCTAATCGGCGGCGGGCTTGCAGCAGCTCTCGGCCTGCTGATGCTGCTCAATCACGGAAAAATCTCTACTATCGTTATTGGTATTCTTCTTCTGGTAGGTGGACTCAGTGCCACTAAAATCGGCTATGACCTCGACCAGACGACAGAAGTAGAATATACCGTGACAGAAATCACTGCCGTCTCTACAAAAGACACCAATGGTACTTACAGAATTACCCTCAAAAACAGCTCAGGCGTGGAAACATGGATTTATGTCCCCGAAGACAATCTTTACCGTTTCCCAAAAGACGAAACAATTACTATCACAAAAGAAATGGTAAAGAAATACAGCGAGCAAAAATAATTTCTGTCTTCTGCCGGATTTTTTCCGGCGGATTTTTTTTCAAAAAACACTTGCATTTCTCAAATCTTTCTGGTATAATATACATGTATGTCATTCTGTTTTTTTAAAAACAGAAAATATCAGGAAAAGAGGAAATTTTCATGCCTGCAAATATTGTAATCGGAACTCAATGGGGCGATGAAGGTAAGGGAAAAGTAATTGATATTCTTGCTTCCCGTGCTCAGGTAGTCGTTCGTTCTCAGGGCGGCAATAATGCCGGCCATACCGTTGTCAGCAAAGGTCAGACCTATAAACTGCATCTTGTACCGTCCGGCATTCTCTATCCGGAAACACAGTGTCTCATTGGTGCGGGTGTTGTCCTTGACCCAAAAGATTTTATCGGCGAACTTGACGAAATGGAACGCCGTGGAATTTCTACCAAAAATCTTAAAATCGACCCCCGTGCACATGTCGTAATGCCGTGGCATATTACCCTTGACGGACTCTCAGAAGCTTTCCGTGGCGGAAATGACATCGGTACTACCAAACGGGGTATAGGCCCTACTTATATGGATAAGTACGAAAGATGCGGTATCCGTGTCTGTGATTTGGTCAATCCCGAACTCTTTGCTCAGAAAGCACGTTCTACCGGCGAACTCAAAAACAAAATCATTACAGCCGTCTACGGCGGTCAGGCACATGACCTCGATGCCGTTATCAAAGAATATACCGCTTACGGCGAACGACTCAGACCTTACGTCGCTGATGTTTCTGTTCTTACTTATGAAGCTTACAAAGCCGGAAAAACTATTCTGTTTGAAGGCGCACAGGCTACACTGCTGGATATTGACTTCGGAACATATCCTTTTGTAACAAGCTCTCATCCGCTTTCCGGCGGTGTGACTGTCGGCACTGGCATCGGCCCTAAAATGATTGACAATATCATCGGCGTGGCAAAAGCATACACTACCAGAGTCGGAAAAGGCCCGTTCCCTACAGAATTGTTTGACGAAACCGGTGAAACTATCCGCAATAAGGGCGGTGAATTCGGTACTACTACCGGCAGACCCAGAAGAACTGGCTGGTTCGATGCTGTTATTGTCCGCCATTCTGTCAGAGTCAACGGCCTTGATGGTCTTGCTATCAATAAACTTGATACACTCGCCGGTATCGGTGAACTTAAAATCTGTACAGGCTACGTTAAGCCGGACGGCACAGAACTGCATGATTTCCCCTCCAGTCTGGAAGAACTCGCCGAATGTGCCCCCGTTTATGAATCTTTCCCCGGCTTCGATGACGATGTCACACAGTGCAGAAAATTTGAGGAACTCCCCGAAACCTGCCGTAAATATATCGAAAGACTTGAAGAACTCTGTGAGTGCAAAGTCTGCATGGTCGGCGTTGGCCCTGACCGTGACCAGATGATTGAACGCTGAGGTGACATGTCATGCCTGATTTAGATGATGTCCTCGGTACGCTCGAAGAACCGACTTATCAGGAAACTGAAAAAAAAGGTGCTCCTAAGCTCGATGATGCTGATTTGGCCGGCTTGCTCGATGACGAGCCGGCTGTCTGGTCGGGCAATGAACAGAAACGTGGCGCACCCGTTCTGGATACCCAGAATCTGCTTGACGAAGCCGAACAAACTTGGCAGGAACAAAAACCTGCTTCGCATAATGTGCTTCTCAATACCGCCGAAGCCGATTTGCTCGGCGAAGAACCCGCCACTTATGACCCTGTAGAGGAATTCTGTCAGAAACTTCAGTTCGATGAAAATCTCAGACAGGCTTTTGTCAGTCTGGATGCCGAAAAACAAATGCAGGTCGTTAATATGCGTGCGCAGGCTCTCGGAATCCCAGCTCCTATGATTCCTAACGAGCTCCGCCCGAAAATGCCTGCTCCGTCCGAAGAAGCTTCCGAAGAACAAGCTATGCTTGAAGAAGCTCCCGAAACAGAAGAATATGTTCCGCAGTTCAAGGACGAAGACCTTGAACGTGCCAAGCGTGAAGCCACTCAGCCCAGAAAAGAACCGCTTCCCCAAATGGAACTCTCTGAAGAAGAAAAACAGGAAAACCGCCGGCGCATGGCACAGGAACGTGAAGAACGTGAACGCCAGCAGGCTAAAAAAGGTTTCAAAACTTTGATTATGCTCACATTTGTCGGCATTATCGGCGCAGTCGCTTTCTGCCTGTATTTCTCCAATCTGTTTGGTGTCGGCAACAAGCTTATCGAGGCCGGCGAAGAAGGCCTCGCCCTCAAGATAAAATCTATTGCCGGCTATGTCGGCGCAGTATTCGGACTCGCCTCCCTTCTGCTCGCCGCCCCTGTTCCGCAGCTCAAAGGCCTGTGCAAATTTGTGGATATTATCGCCTTTGTGATGATGCTCTTTCCCGGCGTCCCCCTGCTGATGCAGACTGAAAACGGCGGTGCAATTGTCGTGATTCTTTTTGTTGTTGCTCTCGTGGCGTGCGGTTTCAGTGCCGTTACCCTTATGACAAATGACGATATTCAGAAATATAACAAATACGGCAATTCATGACAATATCTTTCAATTTTATGAACATTTTGTAAATTTTAAAAAAAACTGTACGTTTCCGTACAGTTTTTTCTTTTTCTGCGCTTCTTATGAAAGGAGTTTGATTTGCTATGTTGAAAGCAATCGGAAAATTTATTGATACCCTCCCCCTGATGCATCTGCTCTCCAAGGGAGAAACGCTGTCAGATACTGTTACTATCGAAGTAGACAGATTCTATGATGTGCATGATTTGCACGATTTTAAATTTATCATGAGAGCCGTGACAGAATCCGGCACGGAAATGCAGACGGAACTGTTTCAGGAACTCTCTCCGGACGGAAATTATGTCCACCTCACATGGCCTGTCGGCAGTGCCTTTACTGCCGAAGCCGGAAGTCTCTTTCTGGATTTGTTCGCCTGCTGTTATGATGCCGGCTCAAATCCCGATACCAATCCGCCGGACAAGCTTATCCGGTATCAGCTCCCCCCTGTCGAAATCCGTGATATTCCGCAGAATGAAACAGCAGGCTGATACTATTCTTTCTTGCTCCGTTCCGGAACAGTGCCCATCTGTTCCGGAGCGATTTTTTTCGTGATTTCTTTCAGGTCTGCTCCCCATACATCCGCAAGAAGCTGAATGACTTCTTCTTCATGCACCGGTACTGCATCATCATGTACTGCAATTGTCGAAAATCCTGCACGCACTGCCGTTTCCAGACAGTGCAGGGAATCTTCTACAACAACTGTTTCATAGGGCGTACTCTCCAGTAATTCTGAGGCTTTCAGAAACATTTCCGGCGTTTTCTTGCTGGACGGCACATCTTCTGCTGTCAGGATAAATTTCATTCTGTCCAGTATCCCCAGACGTTTCAGAACCGCTTCCGCAGATTTCCGGTAGGTTGCCGTTGCAATCCCATAGGATATGCCCTGACTGTCCAGAAAATCCAGAAATTCTATTACATACGGTTTCATTGGAATGATTTCAGCATAATATTCATAACACATCTGTCCGATGCGGTGAATGACTTCTTCTCCTGTCATGTTAATATCAAATTCACTGGTGAAATATTCTGCCCATTCCTGCATGGTCATCTTGTTTACCTGATTGGAAATCCCTTTCGGCGGTTTCAGGCCATGTTCCGCAAAAAATTTCTTGTCAATCTCGTGCCAGATTCCCATAGAATCAATTAAAGTTCCGTCCATGTCCAGAACGGCCGATTTGATGTTTCGGATGTCAAACATAATTTTTTCCTCGTTTCTGCTTATCGGATAAGCGGTATTTTCCGGCGGAATTCCCCGTCCGCCGATGCTGTCTGTCTTTGCGCCAGTCCGTACAGATGCGCAGTATTTGTTTCCAGTTCTGCAAATCGCTCTGCTACAGCAGAACTGTTCCGCAGTTCTGCAAGAGAAGTGTGCAACGGAATTTTACTCTGCGTTTTGCAGAGTTTCAACAGCTCCGTACCTTTCCTGTTAAAGGCCAGAATCCGTGCATAGGGTATTTTCTGACGGAAATCTTCTTTCCGGATTCCAAGCAGGGCATACAGCAAAATTCTCCGGATGCGTGCCATCGTGACACATTTCGTTTTTACAGAATATAAAAATTCTTCCAGTGAACAGGCATTCTGTGCCTTTCGGAAACGATTCGCAAGATTGGAATTCATATCCGGAAGCGATATTAATTCTGTTTCTGTCATCAGCCGGATTTTGTAAAGAATGATTTTTTCCAGCCGGAAAAAATCTGCTGTCCTGCCCTGCTTCTCCCTCTCAGAAAGCAGATGTGCAGTTTCCTCCGGCAGATAGCTGTTATATTCTTCCTGACTGAAAAATCTGCTCCGGATAAAACTTGCGCTCGCAAACTGTCCGGAAGGTTCAGCACTGTCATGTGCAACAGCATTTCTCTGCACCGCCAACGGCTGAAACGGCGCATGTATGTCTTTCATTGCTTTCAGATACTCAAATGCAAGGATATTATTCGGGTCGGTCAGCAGGCCGGCCACTTCCGGAGAAAGTATGTCTGCAAGTGCCTGATATATTGCTGACGGATAAGAATATCCTTCTTTCAGCAGTTTCTGCATTTTCGGTGAATTCTCAATGCCAAGCTCGGCAGAGGCCAGCGACTGCAAAACAGATATTTCACCAGAACAGCCGAAAGAAATTCTCTCTATGAGATTCAAATCTTTTAATATCTGCACTGCCCCCCGTGCATACAGCTCCGCCGGTGCGCAGGAATACGGAACAGGCAGTTCTATCACCAAATCTGCTCCGGCTTGTATGGCAAGTTCTGCACGGTCAAATTTATTCAGCAGTGCCGTGTCTCCCCTCTGAACAAAATCATCGCTCAGAACCGCCACAAGATGCGTAATTCCGGCTTCTTTTGTCTTCTGTATATGATACGCATGTCCGTTATGCAACGGATTGTATTCGCAGATAATCGCTCCGGTTTTCATAAAATGCCTCCTTTCCGGATTATTTACAGAAAAGATATTAGTTTTTCAGAAAAAAGACTTGCTTTTTTCTGAAAAAAGTATATAATAAGTAATAGGGTGCTTTTTCAGCATTTTGTTTATCTAAATTTTTTAAATCGAAAGGAAAGAAATTTGTATGTTAATTTTAGTAGTCAATGCAGGCAGTTCTTCTCTTAAGTATCAGCTCCTCAACATGGATGACGAAAGCGTTCTCGCAAAAGGCAACTGCGACAGAATTGGCATAGACGGCCATGTTTCCCATAAAACTGCTGACGGCAGAACTTATGACGCTGACTGTGCTTTCCCTACACATACCGAAGCTTTTATGAAGCTCGTTGAAGTTCTTACTACCGGTGATGCTTCTGTCATCAAGGATATGAGTGAAATTGCCGCTGTCGGTCACAGAATCGTACAGGGGGCAGAAGTCTTCTCCGAAACCACTCTCGTTACTGACGAAATTATCGACAAAATTGATGAACTCCGTGACCTTGCTCCTGTTCATAATCATGCACATGCCCTCGCACTCCGTGCATGTAAGAAAGTAATGCCGGCTTCCGTTCCGCAGGCTGTTGTGTTCGATACTGCTTTTCATCAGACTATGCCCGAAAAGGCGTTCATGTTCGGTCTGCCCTATGAAGATTATGAAAATCTCCATGTCAGAAAATACGGTTTCCATGGTACTTCTCACAGATTTGTTTCTGCTGCACTTGCCAAGGCTATGGGCAAGGACATCAAGAACCTGAAAATTGTTTCCTGCCATCTCGGAAACGGTTCTTCCATCACTGCGGTTGACGGCGGAAAGTCTGTTGATACTTCCATGGGCTTTACTCCTCTTGACGGTGTTCTTATGGGCACAAGAACCGGCTGTGTTGACCCCTCTGCTGTTACTTTCGTAATGGAAAAGCACGGCTTTACCCCCGCTGAAATGTCCGATTATATGAATAAGAAATCCGGTTTCCTCGGCGTTTCCGGTGTCGGCTCGGATAACCGTGATGTTTCTGCTGCCTGCGAACAGGGCAATAAAAGAGCCAAACTCTCCAAAGATATGCTCGTATATCAGATTAAAAAATACATCGGTGCTTATGCTGCTGCCATGAACGGCCTTGATGCAGTTCTCTTTACCGGCGGTATCGGCGAAAATGCTCCTGATGTCCGTGAAGAAGTCTGCACTGATATGGATGTTTTCGGAATCAAGATTGATACCGTAACCAATGCCGGACTGAAAGGAAAACTCTGCAAGATTTCTCAGGCAGATTCCAAAGTGGAAGTATGGGTCGTTCCTACAAATGAAGAACTTCTCATTGCTAGAGATACTCTCGCACTCATTTCCAAGTAATTATTATAACATAATTTTTATGCAATTGCAAGTACAGGGCAGAACTTTCTCTGCCCTGTATTTCTCTCTGCCAATTCAGAAAAGAGGTTTTTATGAAACATATCCAGATGT
>JAFRMZ010000016.1 GCA_017430465.1 Oscillospiraceae bacterium | reverse complement strand
GATATGTATTTTTTTATTCTCATTATCAATTTCATCATACTGAATCTTAGCCAAATCAATTCCGGCCTGAATCGTGCCGTCATAACTGAAGACATAGACTTCTTCCGCAAACTTGATTTTGGAAAACAATTCCCTGTAATCCGAAATTTCAGATGCATTGGTATAAAAATATTCCATTGAAACAAGCTTGCTGGCCTCCTGAAATAATTCTGCAAGTGTTTCCTGAAGGAGTTCTATTTTCTCGGGTGCAACTGTCTCGATAATTTCTTCTATTATTTCTCTGACGGGCTGTTCCTGTCCGGCCTCTTCCTGCGCCTGATGCAGTTCCTCACTGACAGAAATCACCTGTTTCTGAGAATCCTGCATCATCTTAAACAGCACACCCACGGCAATTGCCAGTATCACGATAATCACAATTAAAATTTTCTGCATAATACCCTCCAAAATTTTCTAATCTCAATTTTCTTCTTCTTGCAGAATTTTTGGTGCTTCGGCATTGAGTTCGGCAAGTTTCTGATTTTTTTTCTCAATTCTGTATTCTCTGCTCTCAAGAAAATTCCAGACAGCGAGAATCAAAACCAGAAAAGCCGGAAATCCTATCGGCAGAAGTCTGTCCTGATATAACTCACTTACCGGCTTCATGCTTTCGCCGATGCCGGAAAAATTCTGGTCAGCATAGGCACAGAATTTTTTCAGCACGGTCATGCAGAAAGCTGTTCCAGCAATATCCGAAATCACAGCAAGCAGATTCAGAATATAAAATTTCGGCTTTTTGCCGATAAAACAGCAAAGCACAGCAATTAAAACCAGCACTGCGCCCAGAAACATCCAGAAACTATAAACACTGAAAATTTCCGGATATTTCCCCTGCCTGACATTATATTTCCAGCCCGATGCCGAAAGCATCGCCATAAATCCCGGAAATATCACTGCTGTTATCAGCAGAAGTATTTCCAGACAGATTCTGATAAATTTTTTCATAAATTTCCCCTTCTGTATTTTATTCACTCTGATAAATCTGCTTTGTCCGGCGATACTAATTCTGTGCATCTCCATGCACGGAAAGCAGGTGAAACATGAACATCCACAGAATTATCAAATCCGGTATTCTGACTTTGAGTGCCATACTCTGCACACAGCCAGTATGCAGAGCGTTTTATTATGCCGGACATCTTGCAGATTCCTATTATGTAACAGCCGGCGAAACACTGGAAGTTTCCCACTGCATCGGGGCACTGCCGGCCTCCGGCATGGCAGTATCTGCCACTCAGCTAAAATTATTCGGAATTTTTCCGGTAAAAGAAGTTGCGGTACAGCCTTCGGAAGAAGTCATGCTTGTGCCGTGCGGTCAGCCGTTCGGAATGCGTATGCTGATGGATGGCATTATGGTTATCGGCTTCGGAGAAGTAGAAGCCGAAACAGGCGGATGCTGTCCGGCTGTTTCGGCAGGTATCCGTGAGGGGGACATGATTACTGCCGTCAATCACGAAGCTTTGACCTGTGCTCAAGATTTCCGGACACTTGTCACAGAATCCGGCGGAGACACGCTGGAACTGACTGTTCAGAGAGACAATCTTTCTCTGGAGCTGACACTTTCGCCGGCTTATTCCCTCACGGCGGACTGCTGGCAGACGGGCATCTGGGTGCGTGACAGCACTGCCGGAATCGGCACGATGACTTATTACAATCCTTCTGACGGCAGTTTCGGCGGACTGGGACATCCTATCTGCGACCCTGATACAGGTGAAATCATACCGCTTGGAAAAGGCACAGCAGATGCTGTCACCATCAGCGGAGCAGTGCGAGGTCAGGCAGGCAGTCCCGGTCAGCTACAGGGATATTTCTCGGCAGAATCTCCTATCGGTGTACTGGACAGCAATCAGGAAGCTGGCATCTTTGGGCATCTGCAAGAGCCGGTAACAACATTTCCGGCAGTTCCCATGGCACTGAAACAAGAAATCACGCTGGGGGAAGCCGTCATTCTCACCACGGTGCAGGGCAGTGAGCCCCGTCCCTATACGGCAGAAATCACGGCTATTGACTACACGGACAGCACGCAGAATATGATAATCAAAATCACGGATGAAGAACTTCTTGCCTGCACGGGCGGTATTGTACAGGGCATGAGTGGAAGTCCCATCCTTCAGAACGGAAAGCTTATCGGTGCAGTGACGCATGTCTTTGTAAGTGAGCCGTCTACGGGCTACGCTATCTTTGCAGAGAGCATGTATCATCATCAGGACTGAAAAAGGGCTGCCCTGCGGCAGCCCCCGATGTGTTATGTTGATTGCTTATCTGTTGTCGTCACTGAAGCCGCTTTCAACCAGTTCTACCAGTGCTTCTACAGCCGCCTGTTCATCAGCACCGTCAGCAATGATACGAATATCTGTACCGCCGACAATACCCAGAGACAGAATACCGAGCAGGCTCTTTGCATTTACACGGCGTTCTTTCTTTTCAATCCAGATAGAGGACTTGAATTCATTCGCCTTCTGGATGAAGAATGTAGCCGGTCTTGCGTGCAGACCTACCTGATTCTGAACTGTTACATCTTTTACAAACATATCAAAACTCTCCCATCTTTGCATATTACTACAGTATTGGATTTACCTCTGCATACTGTTATTATACATGCAAAAACAGATTTCGTCAACCGTTTTTTCACATATCGAGACAATTTTCGGAAAAATTCTACGCATTGTTAAAATCCATGCCTGCAAGAAGCCGTAGTCTTTGTATATAATCACAAATAGATTTCATTGAAAGGGCTGTGAAATATCCTGTCCGCAACAAACAAAATTCAACAGGAAATTCTGTGCACTGTGCAATAAAAAGACAGGTTTGGTGTCGGAAGATGTCGGGTAAGTTGTGAACAAACTTTTAATAGCTGTTTCAGGAGTTCCGCCCGAAATCCTGTCAGAAATTCCGGGCGGAGTAAAAAATAATAATACACACTGTACATTTATGAACAAAGATTTGGGTCAGAACCGCCGTTCTGCATCCACATGGCGAGGGTTTCCACGGCTTCCTGTTCATCCTCGCCTTCGGCGGTGAGTGTCACTTTCATGCCGGCGCAAAGTCCCATAGACAGGACAGCGAGAAGGCTCTTTCCGTTCACGGAACGTTTACCGTTTTCAATCCGGATGGATGAGCGATAGGAATTGGCCTTTTGAATAAAAGAGACATCTGTTTTTTTCCTCAGAGGATAATTTTGCAATATAATAACATCTTTGGAATACATAAAGCTCTCCTTCCTTTTTGTGTGCCGGATACTGCACGGCAGTGATTTTCTGGTGTGATTATGTTTCAGATTTTTTCTGTTCTGCAAGCCACAGGGCATACATATCGGGGCGTTTTTCCTGCGTAATTTCGATACTTTTCTGTTGTCTCCACTGCGAAATTTTCAGGTGATGACCGGAAAGCAGGACTTCTGGAACGGCTTCTCCCTCCCAGACTTCGGGGCGGGTATACTGGGGATATTCCAGAAGGCCGTTGAAATGGCTTTCCTCCTCAAAGCAGACAGCAGACGGCAGAACACCGTGACACATACGGGCAACGGCATCGGTCAGCACAAGTGCCGGCAGTTCTCCGCCGGTGAGGACATAATCGCCGACAGAGATTTCCTCATCAATAATTTTATCCAGAACACGCTGGTCAATGCCTTCATAATGACCGCATAACAGGAATAAATTTTCCTGTTTTGACAGGCTGACCGTTTTTTCCTGCGTCAGTACAGAACCTTTTGGAGATAAATAAATACTATGTGGCTTTGTGCCGAGCATTTCGCAGACAGCCGTCCAGCATCTGTAGACAGGCTCGGCCTGCATCAGCATTCCCATACCGCCTCCGTAGGGGGTATCATCCACACGGCGGTGCTTATCCAGCGTATAGTCACGGATATTGTGACAATGCACCTCGATTGCGCCGGATTTCCGTGCTCTGCCGATAATGCTTTCTGAAAGCACGGCTTCGCACATTTCCGGAAAAAGTGTAGCAATATCAATCCGCATCTTCAAACAGTCCTTTCAGAGGGCGGATTTTCATGATGCCTTTTTCCAGACTGGTTTCTATTATGACATCCGGAATGGCGGGCGCAAGATATTCTTTTTTTTCCTCCTCGTTCCAGATTTCATAGACATCATTTGCGCCTGTCTGAAAAACATCCCGAAGCACGCCCCAAACTCTGCCGGTATCGGCATCCAGCACTTGCAGACCGATTAAATCCTGAATAAAATAGCATCCGTCTTCCAGTTCGACATCCTCTCTGTCCATATAGAGGATTTTTCCTTTCATAGCTTCGGCCTGTTCACGGGTATCGCACCCATAAATTTTCATAATAATCAAATTCTGCTGGATTCTGGCATTCTGCACCTGAACGGGATATTTTCCGTTCTTATCCAGATATAATTCTTCAAAAGAACACAAAAACGCCGCATCGTCACACCAAGGATAGACTTTCAATTCCCCGTGAAGACCATGGACGTTTGTGATTTTACCAATTTCTAAAAAACGTTTCTGATTCATAAAAAGCTCTGCTCCGTTCAGCCGATTTCCACGGCGATGGAATCCATGCCTTTTCTGGAAGCACCCGAACGCATAATAACACGGATTGCCTTTGCGATTCTGCCTTGTTTGCCGATAACTCTGCCCATATCGTCTTCAGCCACATGCAGATGGAACACAATCACGCCTTCTTCGTTGGGTTCATCCTGTGTAATTTCAATTGCGTCCTTATTTTCTACCAGTCCGGACACAATGGCGAACAATAATTCTTTCATGTTAAAAAAATCCTTTCTGAAGATGCCATTCTTTCCCCGTCTGCACAGCAAACGGGGATTCAGGCAGTCCGATTAAAGAATACCTTCTTTTTTCAGAAGATTCTTTACAATATCAGTCGGCTGTGCGCCCTTCTTCATCCAGTCCTTAGCCTTGTCTGCATCAATCTTGACAACAGAGGGTTCTTTGGTCGGGTCATAGTAGCCGATTTCGTCAATGCTTCTGCCGTCTCTGGGGAAACGGGAATCTGCAACAACAACACGATAGAAAGGAGCTTTCTTCGCACCCATTCTTCTCAGTCTGATTTTTACTGCCATTTTTTTCACCTCGCTATTTACAAATTAAATCTATCTTCAAGCAGAATTTTCTGCATTGAATGCAAAATTATTTCTTTTTCTTGCCGTTGGCGGCATCGAAGTTCATGCCGGCGACACGGTGTTTCATCTGCCGGAACAGAGCTTTCTGTTTTTTGCCGTTTCCGGTGAACTGCTTCATCATTTTCTGCATCTGCTCGAACTGTTTCAGCAGTCTGTTGACATCCTCGACTTTCATGCCCGAACCTGCGGCAATTCTTCTCTTTCGGGAAGGATTGATAATAGAAGGCTTGGCACGTTCTGCGGGTGTCATAGAAAGAATAATTGCTTCAAGGCGGTCAAACTGTCTGTCATCGAGTGCAGATTCATCCACTTTGTCACCGCCGGGGAGCATG
>JAFRMZ010000110.1 GCA_017430465.1 Oscillospiraceae bacterium | reverse complement strand
TTCATACTGAAAATCCTGCAAGCGTTCGTTCTGATTGGCGATAATCTGATTTCTGAGTCTGGTATCAGACAGAATTTTCTGCATTAAAAGAGCCACTTCGGCAGGATTTTTAGAATCGGTGAGGAATCCGCTTCCGCCGAGCGTCCACGGAACTGCACAGCTCTGATAGGCCAGAACAGGTACTTGAAAATACATTGCTTCGACAAGAGGCACGCAAAAGCCTTCATGTTCGCTCATGCAGAGAAATAAATCTGCAATTTTGTAATAAGCCAGAATTTCCGGAAATTTGATATGTCCTGTAAAGATAACGTCATCCAGTTCCAGAGCCTTCACATAGCTGACAAGGCGGTCATGATATTTCTCCATTCCGCCCCAGTTTCCGACAAAAATCAATCTTGATTTCGGATTGATATTTTTTTTATAAAAGGCAAATGCAGAAATAATATCCTGCTGTTTCTTATTCGGGGCGATTCTGCCGACAAAGATAATATTCTGGTACGCATCAGAATATTTCTTGATAATGCCGGAATCTGGTTTTTTCTCATAATCGGAAAAGGGAATCAGAATCGGGCGTACATCTATGGGACAGGCAAAGCCGGCTTTTTTCAAATCGGATTTATTGAAATCGGAATCGGCCAGACAGTAATCTATTTTTCCGGCGAGATGTTTAAGCCCGTCAAGGCCGTACTGTGCATTGGATTCTGCCTGTGCATTATAACCGTGAAAGAATGCCGGCGGAGTAATATTATGATAAATCATCATTTTCCGGCAGGGATATTTTTCGAGTTCGTAGTTTAATTTCGAGCCGGTGGACATGTGATATAAAATCACATCTTCTTTATCGAGTTCGGGCATTCCGGCGCATAAATCCGAAGCTGTTCCCTTTGGAAGTCTCTGGTCAACGGCTTCTGCATAAATTGCCGTTTCATAGCCGAGTTCCCTCATAGCATTCTGAAGGGCGACTGTATCATTTCCGACAGCATCGCCGAATGCGAGTGTCGGCAGAAACTGAATGATTCTCATGCTTTCATTCCTTTCAGTTCCCGATTTTCGGCCTGCAATGCCTTTATCTGACTTCTCAGGGCGTTTATTTCCTGACGGCTGGCGGATTGTCTGGTTTCGAGTTCGTCAATTCTGGAAACCAGTGCAGAAATATCAATTTTATCGGATTCCTGCCTGTCCTGAATATAATTATTCATCTGCTGAACGGCATTTGCTGTATGCAGATTCAGGGCATTCTGTTCGGTCATGATGGGCAGGATATAGAATTTGACCAGTTTCCGGATGACTTTCTTGATAAACACAACCAGAAAATTCCCTTCAATGGGCTTATAGGGTTCAATCTGATTCCGGATGCTTAAATATTCTGCGCTTTGCTGTAACGAAGCAGACTGAAAATTCTTGTCGGCATGGCTGATTTCCTGTGCAAACGGAATTTCCTCAAATGACAGCATGGAGCTGTCAAGGCCTTTTTCCTTGATTTCTGCACGGATTTGTTTCATAATTTCTTCTGTATTAATGGTCTGCATTGACCGGAGCACTCCTTTCAGGAAACAAATTTTTCATACTGGAATTTATCAATAAAAACAGAATTAATCCCCGTAAAGGCATATTCGATATAATTTGCAGATTCCAGATAATTTAATAATTCTGCATCTTTAATGCCGGCTGTCAGTTTTTTGGAATAGGGAATCATCTCGATGATGATAAATAACGGCCGGTAGTGTCCCAAATCCATACTTTGAAGAATCTGCATTTCAAGGCCTTCAATATCCAGATTCAGGATAACAGGGGCTTTCTTATCGAAATATTTTTCGATAATATCATTATAGCAGATTGTCCTGATTTCGATAGATTTTTCGAGCTTTGCGGAAGGATTCCGTTCCAGAATATCAGAAACGTCCCCTATTTTGGACAGACCGTCCAGATTCAGAATATTGAATATGACGGTTTCGCCGGATTTATCTGAAACGGCCTGATTCAGAATGACATCTCCGGAACGCTGATTTTTCAAATCCGGAATCAGCAACGGATTCGCTTCGAGGAGAACGCCTCTTGCGCCTTGTTCATAAAAGAAATAAGTGTTGCTCATCTCAATGGGCTTATTTGCGCCCAAATCCAGATAATTACATTCATGCAGAGGAATGCCGAGCATCGCACAGGCATAAAGCAGAATGGCATCTTCACCGGCCTGCGAATACGTTTTTTTATTGAACAACTGCAATGGATTTTCATAGATATGGCATTCCCGAAGAGCTTGTTCAATGCATTCGGTTCTGTGTGCCAGTCCCAGAGTCGTTTCATCATCGGACTGCATACGCTTTTCTGTTTCGGTTCGGTAGTGTTCCAGACAGTCCAGACGCTTTTCAGAACGTTCTTCACGCAGGTCATGTGCTTCATTAGACTGTTCGATAATTTCCTGAAAATAATTCTGAGAATGTGTCAGTTCCTGCATGAGTTCACTGGTCTGCTGTTCGAGATGCAGAATCTGTTTCTGCAATTCCTGATTTTTCTGGTTAACCTCTGCAAGCTGAGTATTCAGCGATTCTGAAACAGATTTTGTTTCTGCTCTTGCGCTGTCATTGCGGGCATACAGGTCACGGAGCAGAAAGCGGATGATTTTTGTATAAAGACTCAAACAAATTCACCTCCATGAAAATGCAGAAGGAAGCCGGCAGACTCCAATATCATATTTATCAGAAGAAACGACAAAAGAAAGCACCTGCCGGATGTCATCAAAAATAATTCCGTCATGGGAATGTACTGCAATATCAAGAAAATATTTCGCAGGAAGCAGACTGTTCTGCAAGATGATTTCGACTCTGCCTTTTTTCTGCACCGGAATATAACTGCCGGTTTCAATCAGGATATTTGTCCCGTAGCAGTGCAGGCCGTCTTCCCTGAAAATGCCGTAGCCGAAATTTCCTTTCAAATCCGGCTGAAAGGATTCATATTCCAGAATGATTTTAATTTTATCTTCGGAATTGAAAATAAACTGTTTCTGATTCTGGAGATTGCAGAGTATAGCATTTGTAAACCGCACGGCTCCTGTTCCCATACGGACAGCCGTTTTCTCGCAGAAATCGGGAAGCTGTTCTGTTTCGGATGTTTCCAGTTTCGGAGGCTTGGCCTGATTTTCCTGATGATGCTGTTTTTCAAGCTGTTGATTCCGTTTTTCCTCCATGCTTTTCAGATAGTGGTCATGCACAGTTTTGGGTGTACCGGACTCTTTAATCAGGCCGTCTTCAATCCAGTAGGATGTTTCGCAGATTTGCTCAATCTGTTCGAGGGCATGAGAGACTATCACGATAGTCGTGCCATGTGCTTTGATTTCTCTGAGTTTATCGAAACATTTTTTCTGAAAATTGGCATCTCCGACAGCAAGGATTTCATCTATCAATAAAATATTGGCATCGACATTAATCGCCACGGAAAAGGCGAGTCTCATATACATGCCGGAAGAATAGGTTCTGACCGGATTGTCAATAAATTCTTCCAGTTCAGAAAAATCAATAATTTCCTGCAAACGTCTGTCGATTTCTTTTTTTGTCAGACCGAAAATAGAAGCGTTTGTGTAGATATTTTCCCGTCCGGTCATATCCGGATGAAAACCTGCACCGAGTTCAATCAGACTGGAAACACGTCCGGCCATTTCGACAGTTCCTTCATCAGGATAGAGAATTTTTGTCAGCAGTTTGAGCGTGGTACTTTTTCCGCATCCATTGTGACCAATCAGGCCGACGGCTTCACCCTTTTTCACGCTGAAACTGATACCTTTGAGCACCCATCTGTCTTCGTAGTGATTGCGATTCCGGAACAAAATCCGGTCTTTCAAATCATTGCCCTTGTCGTAGAAAATCTTGAATTTTTTCTTTACATTGCGGACTTCAATGGCATTTTCTGGATTCATGATTACAATACCTCCGCAAATCTTATTTTGAGCTTCGAGAAGACCAGTTCGCCAAAAACGAGACTTATAATCCCGAATAAAAATGCCATCGCCAGCGTTGACAAATCCGGCACTTTGGCATAATACAGCACATCACGGTAAGCCACAATCACCGAAGTCATAGGATTGAGATAAAATAATTTCTGAATTTTCTCATCAGAAATCATATCAATCGGATATAATACCGGTGTCAGATAAATCCAAGCCATCGTGATGATGCTCAGAATATGTTCCATATCACGGAAAAAAACAGTAATTGCTGAAAACAGCAATGCCAGTCCCAGAGCCATGATATATTCTGCCAGCATGATAACCGGAAGACAGGCTATCGCCAGCGGATTCAGTCCCACTCCCGAAAATATCACCACAAAAAAGATAATAATAAACGTCAGGAGCATGTTGACAAAACAGCTTGTCACATAGGAAATGGGGATGACTTCACGGGGAAAATAAATCTTGGAAACGAGATTTTTCGCCGCCATAATCGAATTTGCACCGCCCTGCAAACTGGAAGAAAAAAATATCCATGGTATCAGGGCAACAAACAGATGCAGATAATATTTTTCAATCGGGCTGGGCAGAATAAACGAAAATGCTATCGTGTAGATAATCAACTGAAACAGCGGATTGATAAACGTCCAGAGAAAACCGAGCACACTGCCTTTGTAGCGTCCCCGCAAATCTTTCCGGACAAGGCTGAAAATCATCTCCCGATAGTCATATAATTCTTTAAATAATTTCACACAAAAGAACTCCCTTTTTAATAGATAACATAATTTATTATACCCCGAACAAGCCGAAAAGTCAAGACAACAGGCTTTTTTTTGCATCAAATCCGGAATTTTTGTCAAATAGCAACAGAAAAAAGCATCAGAAAACTGATGCTTTTCCCTGTCTGTGACATTTCACTGAAAAATCAGAATTTAATTTTTCCCCAGAAGCCACTCATACATGCCTTCATATTGTTTTGCGGAATTGTTCCATGAGAAATCCCGTTCCATGCCACGCCGCAGCATATCATTCCAGTTATCACGATAATTGAAGAAAACAGACTTTGCATAGTTGACAGAACCTAAAAAGGCTTCTGACCAGAATTCCTTGAAGGTAAAGCCCGTGCCGGTGAGTTCAAATTCATTGTAGGGCTGTACCGTATCTTTCAGACCGCCTGTTTCACGCACCAGCGGGATTGAACCGTATCTAAGGGAGATAAGCTGTGTCAGACCGCACGGCTCGAATCTGGAGGGGACAAGCATCATATCCGCCGCTGCATAGAGGCGGTGTGCCAGTTCGTCATTATAGCAGATATTGGCTGAAACATTCCCCGGATAACGTCCGGCAAAATAGCGGAATGCATTTTCATAGCCGGGTTCACCTGTACCGATAAGCACAAACTGTGTATTATCATCCAAGAATCTGCCCTCGAAAACATCGCTCAGAAGATTCAGGCCTTTCTGGTCGGTGAGTCTGGAAATCAGGCCGATGAGCATTTTTCTGCTGTCCTGTTCAAGGCCGAGTTCTTCCTGAAGTTTGCGTTTGTTTTCTGCCTTGCCGGTAACGGCATCGCTGACATCATAATTATAGAAAATCTTCTTGTCATTTTTAGGGTCGAAGATGCTGTAATCAATGCCGTTCACGATACCTCTCAGAGACATTTTGCGGGAAGAAAGCAAGCCGTCAAGACCTTCGCCGTATTCACGGGTTTTAATTTCTTCCGCATACGTTTCACTAACGGTAGTGATATAGTCAGCATAAACAAGTCCGCCTTTGAGCATGTTGGCATCCTTGTGGAATTCCAGCTTGTCCGGTGTAAACATGTAATCGGGGAGCTGTGTATTATGCTGGAATGCATCAATATCCCACACGCCCTGAAATTTCAGGTTGTGAATTGTCATAATGCTTTTGACACCCTGATAAAACGGATGTGTTGCAAATGTGGAATGCAGAAGCACCGGAATCAAGCCTGTCTGCCAGTCATGGCAGTGGATAATATCCGGACGGAAGCCAATAACCGGCATCATAGCCAGTACTGCCTTGCAGAAGAAAGTAAATCTCTCAATGTCCCATTTCAGGTCACTGCTGTAAGGTGTTTCGCCGTTGAAATAGTACTCGTTGTCAACATAGTAATATTTAATGCCATGATATTCATATTCCATAATACCAACATGTTCCTGCCGTCCTGCATAGTCCATAAAGAAATGGTGGCGATAGTGAAAGAAATTTCTGTATCTGCCGGGAATGCAGGTATAATACGGAATAATCACACGGACATCGAAACGTTCTTTATCGAGATTTTTAGGCAGTGCGCCGACAACATCGGCAAGGCCTCCCGTCTTCACGAACGGTACACATTCAGAGGCCGCAAAAAGAATATTAGTCAAAGAAATCCCTCCTTGATAGTTTATTTATATTTCTATTATACTCTTTTTTGCCGGAGTAGTCAAGGGATTTTTCACAATTTTTTCAATTCTTTGTATAAAAAGACAAAAACCAGCAAAAATAACTCAGAACTGCATTTTTATGCATTTCTGCCACAAAAAGGCATTTTGAATTTTTGGCTGAAAAAAAGCCGGAAAGGCAATAAAAACTTGTGCTAAATAGAGAAAATCTCGTTTTTTCATTGACGAACGGCATAATATCTTGTATAATATTTCCATAAGCCAATAATTAAATTTTTGCGGTCAATGCGTGATGTTTCCGCTTGCTGCAACCGAAGAAAAGAAAGGTGAAAAGGCAATGACTTATCATGAACTGGTAGAAAAGGTTAGAACTGCTTTAGTAGTTAAAGCAGATGCTTCCAAAATTGAGGAGCATATCGCTGTACAGGTAAATGTAACCGGCGAAGCAGAGGGCGCATTTTATATCGAAATCAAAGACGGCGTACTCTGTGTAGAACCCTACACTTACAATGACCGTGATTTCCTGCTGACTGCTGATGCAGAAGAAATTCTGGCAGTAGCACAGGGCAAAAAAACTCTGGAAACTGCTGTTACAGAAGGTACTATTGCACATGAAGGCAACTGGGAAAAGACCCTGACGCTCAGCGGTATTATTCCGGCCGTAAAAAAAACAAGCAGAAAACCCAAGGCTGAAAAAGAAGAAGCACAGGCTGAAGAACCCGCAGAAGGTCAGCTTGCTTTTGCAGAAGAAACTGTTGAAGATACTGTAAAGGCAGAAGCAGAAAAGCCTGCTGAAGAAGCTCCTAAGGCTGAAGAAACACCCAAAGCAGAAGAAGCTCCGAAAAAAGTTGGCAGACCGAAAAAAAGCACTTCCAAAACTTCTACAAAGAGCACTTCTAAGAGCAAATCAAAATCTACTACTAAAAAGTAATTGACAATGGATTTCTGCTATTATTAAAATACAGTACAAAAAAGGCATCTCTAAAAAACAGGGATGCCTTTTAATTTTTATATTTATAAAAAAAGCCGAAAAAACAAAGAAGTGAAAAAGACACGGCATCGCCATGCCTTTTTCAGCAAAAAATAAGAGAAAGAGGTTAGAAATCATTTTCCTATTTCATTATACCAAAAATTTCAGCGGATGACAAGTATTTTTTCAAAAATAAAAAAATTTGTATACATGCACAAAAACATGTTTTGTTTTTTGACAGTATAGACAAAAAGATTCCGGTTTTCAGAAAAATTCTTTTTGACTCTTGCATTTTTTTTTAAAATGTGTTATAATAAGCTACAGAGTTCAGAAAATAGCTGAATTCCGTTCGGAATATAGGTGTGCGGGCCCTGTGCAATGATTCGCCGTGAACCATGTCAGGCGTGGAAGCGAGCAGCATTAAGCGGATGTTCTCATGTGCCGCAGCAAGCCTGCACACCTATGTTCCGAATTTTTTTTGAGCATACAGAAAGGAGTACCGTATGTATCAGGCTTTATACAGAAAATGGCGACCTATGACCTTTGCTGATGTGCTTTCTCAGCCACAGGTGACAACGACTCTCCAGAATCAGGTAAAATCCGGCACAACGGCTCACGCTTATCTGTTTACAGGCTCAAGAGGAACAGGCAAGACAACCTGTGCAAGAATCCTCGCAAAAGCGGTGAACTGCGAACATCCCACACCGGACGGCAACCCCTGTCTGGAATGTGAAATATGCAAAGCCGCCGAACAGGGAATTCTTTCGGACTTGACCGAAATTGATGCCGCTTCTAACAACAGCGTAGAAGACATCCGTGACCTGCGTGATGCCACTGTTTATACACCGGAAAAATGCAGGTTCAGAATCTATATTATTGATGAAGTCCACATGCTTTCTACAAGTGCTTTCAATGCACTCCTGAAAATCATGGAAGAACCTCCGCCGTATGTAAAATTTATTCTGGCGACAACCGAAATCCATAAAGTGCCGGCGACAATTATTTCCCGTTGTCAGCGGTATGATTTCCGGAGAATTCAACAGAAAGACCTTGTCGCACGTCTGCTTTATATCGCAGAGCAGGAACATATCAGTCTTGAGCCCTCTGCTGCCGAACTGATGGCTAAGCTTTCTGACGGCGGTATGCGTGATGCAATTTCTCTGCTTGACAGATGCTCTGCTTATGGTGAAACCATCACTGCACAGATGACCGCTGAAGCTTCCGGTACAGCCGGACGAGAATATTTAATTCAGCTTCTTGAAAAAATTCAGCAGAAAGAAATTTCCGGCATTCTGGAAATCATCGCCCAGCTCCACGAAAATTCCAAAGATTTGCAGAGACTTTGCGAAGAACTTATCCTGATGCAGAGAGATGTCATGCTTCTGAAAGCATCCGGAGATGCCTCCCTTCTGCACTGCATGGCAGACGAAGTTCCGGCTTTGCAGAAACTTGCTTCTGCACAGGACATGGACAGCATCATGCAGATTCTGAATCAGTTTCAGAGCTGCCGTGAACGCATGAGCCGTGCAGTCAATCAGCGTGTGGAACTGGAAATGATGCTTATCCGGATTTGCAGTGTTTCCGCACCGTCTGCCGTAGTTTCCGCACCGGCCGATTCTGCCGAAATCCAACAGCTTATGCAGAGAATCACACTGTTAGAACAGCATCAGCCCGTGACAGAACATCCGCTTACCAGACCGCAGGCTTCTCCTGAACCAGAACCCCAGCCGGAAGCAGATATGAAAAATCTCAAAATGGCTGATTTCAAACCGTTTCCGCAGTGGAATGAAATTCTTGAAGAATGCGGAAAGCACAATCCGGCTGTACTTGGAACGCTGGCAGGTTCAAGAGCTGTTTTCTATGCTAATATTATTCTCATCACTGCTGAGAACCCGTTATTTCTCACAATGTTCAAACAGAAAGAAAATGCCCGTGCTTTAAGTGAGGCCATTTTCAGCATTACTGGAAAACGTTTTGTTATCCGTGCAAAATGTTCCGCAGAAGCTGTCAAGCCAAGGCCGGTGGAAGAAATGATTGAACGTGCTAAAAACAGTGGTTTACAGACCACTGTTATATAAAAGATTTTTATTTTTAAAATTATTTTAAACAAAAGGAGAAAAACCATCATGAGAGCAAGAGTACCTAAGGGCGCAGGCAATAACGCCCAGAACATGAACCAGATGATTCGTCAGGCGCAGAAAATGCAGGACCAGATTACAGAATTACAGGACGATATTGAAGCCCGTGACTTTACTGCTACTGCCGGAGGCGGTGCAGTGGAACTTGTCATGACCGGCAAGAAAACTATCAAAACCCTGAACATCAAGAAGGAAGTCGTTGACCCCGAAGATGTTGAAATGCTTCAGGATTTAATCATCAGTGCTGTCAATGAAGCTGTTGCACAGATTGAACAGACTACTGAAGACGAAATGAGCAAAATCACCGGCGGTGTTTCCCTGCCCGGCTTATTTTAAGAATCTGTATGGCAAATCATGATGCACTGCCGCTTGTCGTACTGACAGAACAGTTTGCAAAACTGCCGGGTATCGGGATGAAATCCGCTGCCCGGCTTGCCTATCATGTCATGGCGATGGATACGGCCGATGTCGAAGCCTTTGCACAGGCTCTGCTGAATGCACGGCATACAGTTCATTATTGCCAGTGCTGTGAAAATCTCACTGACAAGCCCCTGTGCCCTATCTGCGAAGATGATTCCAGAGATAAATCTATCATCTGCGTGGTGGAAACGCCGAAAGATATTTCCGCTTTTGAGCGAACCGGAGAATATCGGGGTGTGTATCACGTTCTGCACGGACTGATTTCGCCTTTGAAAAACATTCTGCCCGATGATTTAAAAATCCGTTCTTTGTTATCCAGAGTACAAAACGGGAATATAAAAGAAGTCATCATGGCAACGAATCCGACTGTTGAAGGCGATGCGACAGCAGCTTATATCTCTCAGCTTCTAAAACCGCTTGGCATAAAAGTCAGCCGTCTGGCATTTGGACTGCCTGTGGGGGGTATGCTGGAATATGCTGATGAAGTCACGCTTTATAAAGCTCTGGAAAACCGAAATATCATGTAATTTCTGAAAAGTTCCCTTTCCTGAAGGGAACTTTTTTTATAACCCGCATGAATATACTTTTAGTTAGTTTCTTAAAGCAATCTTTAAAATGTTCACACTTTGTTCAGACTGCACGAATTACGACAAAAATTTTCTACATAACAAGTCCCCCAATTACGTAAAATTCATAAATTGTTAACAAAAAACGTTTTCGGATATGCTATAATAGTAATATGAACGCATAGTGAACAATTTTTGTCACCAGTGTGTATAAAAAATTGTACGTTATTTAATTTGTAAAATGATTATTTCAGAAAGGAAGATTTTTGTATGATGACCAGAAGCATGACCAACCGTATGAAAGCCGCCGCCGTTGCTGCCGTGATGTGCATTTCCGCAAATGCATTTTCTCTGCCGGC
>JAFRMZ010000109.1 GCA_017430465.1 Oscillospiraceae bacterium | reverse complement strand
GGGATTGTTTATAATAACATCTGGTAATTTATCAGAAACAAAAGTCCTCCGCATCTGCACTTGCGGAGGATTTTTTTGTATCATCTTACATAAATTAGCAATATTCTAGGTAGGGATTGACAAAAATGTAAATTTATGGTATGATTATACTTGAAGGAGATGGTTTTTTTATGAATCAAGATTTTATCAGCTTTGACGTCGGAACAAATTTTGACTATAAACTATTCGATGCCATTGACCAGTACGACACAAAACACAGCATTACTAATCTTTATGGCAAACTCAAAAATGACGGTATGCCGGGGGGACGTGCCGCTTCTATCATTCCTGATTTTACAATGGATGAATTTGAAGCTTATCTGAAAGAATGCAAAAAGCGTAATCTTTCTTTTAATTACTTAATCAACCCGCTTTCGCTTGACCAGAACGAATATGACCCAGTTGTCGGCAAGAAAATGCGTGATTTTATTCATACACTTTATGATGTCGGTGTCAGAGAAATTACACTCAACTCTCCGATTCTGATTAAATATGTCCGCAAGGAATTTCCGGACATGTTCATCACGCTGGGACTGTATGCCTATCCGACCACAATTCAGCATGTAGAATACTGGAGAACATGGGGCATAAACGAAATTACACTTGACCATTCTTTCAACAGAAAGTTTGATGTGCTTCGTTCGCTTCTGACAGAATACAAAGACTCTGATTTTCACATGAGAGTTATTGCAAACAATTTATGTCTGAGAGAATGTCCCTATCGTCTGGCACACGGCAGTTTTGTAGGCCATTCTGACCCGACAAAGACTTCTATGGATTATACGCTTATCAACTGTAACTATCATAAAATCAGCCAGCCGGCGGCATTTCTGACATCTGAATGGATTCGTCCGGAAGATGTGCATTATTACAGAGCCCTTGCCGAAGAAACCGGAAACAAGAATTTTGCTATCAAGCTGATTGACCGTACCAGAACAACAGAATTTATCACAAATGTCATCCGTGCTTACATGACGGAATCTTATGACGGCAATCTGCTGGATATTGTAAACTATCCGACAGCTAAGACGATAGATGCCAAAAAGCACATTGCTGCTGTCGATGCCGGAATGAATGCCGGTGCGCCTCCGCAGGGTATGCCGGCAGGTGGCCCTCCGCAGGGTATGCCGATGGGTGGCCCTCCAGCCGGAAGACCGGCTCTCCGCTTTGAAGAAAGCCTCAAACCAGAAGCTATGATGCAGTTCGGCAGAACTATGGGTTTCCCGAAAATCTATGTCGATAACAAAAAGCTGGATGGTTTCTTGGAACATTTCATCAATGACTACAAGTGCGACAAAAGCCTTTGCATCAGCAGTATTCTCGAAGATGATATTTCAAAATATCCCAATGCCTGCGGTCACTGCAAAGCTTGGGCAAAGAAAGTCATCAGCTATGATGTCAACGAAGTGGAACAATGGAAAGCTGTCGCTTCTGACCTGCTGAGCAAAATTGAAAACGGCACTATCTATAAAGATGCCGAATCCCAGCAATAATCCTTCATTTATTCAGTCCAGTACAGAAAAGCCTTCTGTTTTCATCCGGAAAACAGAAGGCTTCTGTATTATTATGCTGACGAACAAAGTGACTCATGCAGATTTTGAAGCATAACTTTTGCAATATCAGAAGTGCTGACTTCGCCTTTAACTCTGTCATCAATCTGGATGCAGAAGGCTATCGGAAAGGAGGGGTCATCAACAAAGCCGGTCAGAAGGGAATTTTCTTTATTTCCGTTTTCGACCTGCGCCGTACCGGATTTGACACCGACTGCCGTCCCCGTCAGAAGGGTGGAATAATTATTTTTTCCGTTTTCGAGCATGATTTCACGGATGTGCGAGGCTGTTTCTTCTGAAAACATCTGATTTCCGAAAGAAGTTTCTGCCTGTCCGGTGACAGTTCCGCTGACTTTTGTGATGTGGCTGATAAGATACGGATTTGTAGAAATACCTGTCTGATTTGCAACAGCACTCTGCCAGACCATCATCTGCAAGGGACTGACGAGAGTTTCACCCTGTCCCATACATCCCCACTGCGTGTTGAAGTCTGTTTTGTCAGTAAGCGTTGTCGATGCTGTAAATGCAGAAATTCCGTTAATATTCAGATATTTCTGATTTCCGTCTCCATTGACAAGATAGCCCATTTTCTCGTATGTTCTCTGAATATCATACAAAGGCAGATTCACATCTTCGACTAGCTGGGCGAAAAACGGATTGCAACTGTTTGCAAAGGCTTCTGTAATATTCTGTTCTCCGTGACCTGTTGCGAGATGGCATTTGATTTCTTTTCCGCCAAGATTTGTGTAGATACCCTCACAAGTAAAACGTTTCTGCATAAGTGCATCATAACCCATGCTTTCCAGAGCAGAAATTGTTGTGGAAATCTTCTGCATCGAGCCGGGGACGGTCGGATAGAACACTTTACACATCAGGCTTCCGCTTTTGAGTTCGTTCAAATCTTCGTAGTGATTCAGGATATTGACACTCGGCTTGCTCAGACAGATATAGATTTCGCCTGTCTGGTAATTATAGGCGACAGCGCATCCGTCCTTGTTTCCGAATGCATCATAGACTTCCCTGTTGACTTTGTGGTCAAGCGTGGAATAGATTGCAGATTTTCCGTCTTCAACTTCGCCGAGCATGAAACTGAAATTTGCAAGCTTGCCGATATTTTTAGCAACAAGAGTATTGCTCATCTGACCGGAGTTGTCTCCTATCAGATTACCAATATCAAGAAAATAATCACTGCCATAAACCTGAGCATCGGCATCGGGGTCGAACAGAACTTCTCCGTTCCGGTCATAAACAAAGCCGAGTGACACACTGGAAGCATTTGAGATATAGAAACCGGCTTCGGTCTGGAGGCGATAAATCAGGAATGCGAACGCACCGAAAAATATCAGGAGCATAGCAGTCATTAACTTCTGGACTCTGCGGATGCTTTTCATGAGGCGTTCACCTTCTTTCTTGATTTCTGGGCAGATTTTTTAGCTTTCTGACGTTCTTTCTGTTTTTTGCGTTTCATGGCTTCATGCTGGAACAGCGGTGACTGTCCGGCTTTAAGCATTCCGACAAGGAACCCGCAGGACATCATAGAACTGCCTCCGGTAGAAAGAAACGGCAGTGTAACACCAGTAAAGGGAATCAGATTGCATGAACCGAAAATATTCAGGCTCATCTGCATCAGGAAACAGGCAGTCACGCCGGCGGTCATCATGGCATGATAATAGCTTTTCGGAGGGTTCATAAGTGCAGTCATCAGCATGATAAGAATCAGCATAACGGCGAGCACGGCATTGAGCAGACCCCATTCTTCGCAGACAGTTGCAAAGACAATATCGGAATCATGTGCAAAAATCTTATGAAGTCCGCCGTTTCCGGCACCCACGCCGAGCCATCCGCCCTTAGCGATGCCAATCAGGGCTTCACACTGCTGATAGCCATCGCCATAGCGGTCAGCCCAGATGTCAGCATGAAGACGCTTCTGCACATATTCTGGCGCAAATGACCATGCCAGAACCAGAACCAGCGCAAACACGGCACAGCCGATAACTACCAGACGTTTTGAGATTTTTGCTTTCGGATAACAAAACCGGCAGAACAGCGCACAGAGAAAAATCATTCCGAAAGTCGGCAGGCTTCCCAAATCGTGACACCACCATTGCAGAGCAAAAATCACAAGCGCAGCAATGCAGAGAATCAGTGAATCTTTCGAGATATAGAAAAATGCAATCTTAAGCTTTTTATGCAGTTCTACAATAGATGCCGCACATACCAGAATAAAACACGGCTTGATGAATTCCGAAGGCTGAATCGAAAAACTGCCGATAGTAATCCATTTTTTCTGGTTGTCCGTCAGGAAGACAATGGACAAAAACAGCAGAAACATGAGAATATAGATATATATCTTTTGTTTGCGAATCCATTCGTGATTTCTGGTCAGCAAGAATCCGGCTTCGCAGGAGGCCAGACACATCACGCACGAAATCAGATGCTTGAAAGAAAGACTGATACCCCCGAAACAGGATTGGAATATCAGGCTGATGCCTAGAATGCATAACAGCATAAAATCCAGAGTATAGGTCATCTGTTTATAGAACAGTGTTACCAGCAGATAGCCGGCATCGAGCACAAGCACTGCAAGAATCAGTTTAAGGAATTCCATAGGTGCAACAAGGCTTCCACGGATGAACACCATCGCCAGCATAGATAAATGTGTCATAAACAGCAGAATCACTGTTCCGGAATAGGGCAGTCTGTTCTGATACATCATTGTCATAAAGAAAAATCACACTCCTATTCTTCCTGTTCGGCAGGACGTTTTGCCAGCCACAGCTTGGCATTGCCCAGCCGGATGCAGTCGCCGGGGGCAAGTTTTTTCTGACGGACACGTTGGTCATTGACAAATGTCCCGCTTTTGGAATTGAGGTCTGTCACTGTCCAGATACCGCCGGTCACTGTCATAACAGCGTGATAACGTGAAACAGATGGGTCTTTTAGCTGAATATCTGCTGAACTGTGCCGTCCGAGCAGAATTTCATCTGCTTCCAGCGGATGATGAATTTCTTTCTTTTCTTCTTTTCGGCGGAGTTCCAGATTAGCACTGACTTTCCGCCAGCGTTTCCGGCAGAGTGTGCTTTCACGGCCAACCGCCAGTATGACGGAAATTGCAAACATATCCAGAATCACCACGGCGGCGGCACTGAGCACCAAATCAGGCACTTGCAGGCCGGAGAGCATCTGCCACAGTTCGGAGAGAATTTCCGGCATAGACATCCCTTCTTTCTGATAAAATTCTATTTTTATTATAATATATTTCTGCGCAAACTGCAACTGTATTTCTATTTCTTTAGAATTTTTTGATAATTTTTCAAAAAACACTTGATTTTTTTTATATAATATGTTATAATAATAGAAACCAAGGAAGTACAGGTACTTCCACAAAGGAGGAATTGTTTTGAATATTACAGTTAATGCAAAAAAAATGCAGGTATCCCAGTCTTTTACAGACTATGCCCAGAAACGTCTTGATGCGAAACTCGACAAGTTCTTTGGTGAGGAAGCAGATGCAAAAATTATGCTCACCGAACAGCGCAGTCAGATTGTCCTCGAACTGACTGTCCGCTATAACCAGATGATTTACCGTGCAGAACAGACTGCTGCTGACAAGACAGACGCTCTCGATGCGGCTGTTGATAAAATCATCCGTCAGATTCGCCGTAACAAGACCAGAATTGAAAAGCGTCTCAAGGACAGCGCATTCAAGCAGGAATTTGAAGATACCGTGGAAGAAGCAGACATCAATGTTATCCGCTACAAGAAATTTGATATGCGCCCGATGACTGCCGAAGAAGCAATTCTCCAGATGAACCTGCTCGGCCATAGCTTCTTCATGTTCAAGAACGCCTCTGACGGAAAAGTCAATGTGGTATATCAGAGAGCTGACGAAGGCTATGCCGTACTTCAGCCGGAAGATTAATAATTTTCGATTTTTCTCATCCAATCTCCTAATAAAAAAGCAAGCTGTCCTGCCTTCTGGCGGGACGGCTTGTTTTTTCAGAAAAAGACTTGCAAAATCTGGAAAAATATGCTATAATAATTTTAGTTAGCAATAGCTTACTAAAACAAAAAGTAAAAAGGAGATTATTTATGGGTTTATTCAAGAATTATGTCAGTCAGACAAGAAAACCAGAAGGCGCTCTTGGCAAGGTGATGATTGCCGGCATGAATTCCGGTCACGCCAAAATGGCCGATTGGGGGATGTCTCATCTGCCGAAATGCCGTCCCTCGCAAATCGCAGAGCTGGGATGCGGAGGAGGCAGAAATATTGCCGAACTTCTGAAAAAATATCCGGATGCACATGTCACCGGCATTGATTATTCTCCCCTTTCCGTTCAGAAATCAGCAGAATATAATCAGCCGGCTGTTGCCTCCGGCCGGTGCACCATACAGGAAGGCAATGTGCAGAATCTTCTGCTCCCCGAAAATCAGTTTGATTTTGCTACTGCTTTTGAAACCGTCTATTTCTGGGGAAATCTGGAAAACGCTTTCAGACAGGTGCACAAAATTCTGAAACCGGACGGCTTCTTCCTGATTGTTAATGAGTCTGACGGCCATGATGATGCCAGCCTGAAATTTGAACAAATCATTGACGGCATGAAATGCTATACTGCGGAACAGATTGCTGATTCGCTCAAAAAAGCCGGCTTCTCCCGATGCCAGTCCGCACATCATCCCGAAAAACCGTGGATTGTGCTTCTTGCTGAAAAATAAAAATTCTGCCCTGCAAACCGCAGGGCAGATATTTTTTCAGCCGACAAGCCATGTATATTTCTCCACGCTGTACAGAGGCACAAGCGGAATCATGATAGGCGTTGTCTTCACATAGTTCTGATATTCAGGGTCTTCGCCGTAGGTGCGGTTCTGACGCATTTCAAGCCGTCTTGCACCGCCGAACATGACGTAAATAATTCCAAGATAGCCCAGCAGAGCAATCACCCACTGAAGCACTCCGCTGTAAGCAGTAATTCCGCCGACAAACGTGCCCGTCCAGAACAGCATCTCGCCGAAATAGTTCGGACAGCGGACAATTTTATATAATCCGGTATCCACAAAACGTGCCGGATTCTTTTTTTTCGCCTCATTTTTCTGAAAATCGGCAAGTGCTTCAATCAACAGTCCGCAGAGACTGACAACGATGCCAATATTCAGCATGACAGCACTGCCTTTCTGATTTTCCGTCCGGAATGCCAGCGGAGCAGTCTGACAAGCATACATAAGAGCTGAGGTCAGCCAGATAGAAACTTTGGAACTGAGTTTCATCCCTTCGCCGGAGTGGATTTCTCCCTGCATTTTAGTATTATATGCACTGCTCTTAATTTCACGGAAAGCAAGATACCCACCCAGCCGGATACCATAAATCACAAACAGCAGGGACATGGGAACATTTGCGCCCATTATCAGGAGCATTATGCCGATAGCCGTGATGGAAAAACCATAGCCCAGAGAAATGAACCAGACATATTTTTTAAACCCAAGACTGCTGAATACCATCGCAGAGATAAATGCAAATAAAAACAATTTCATCTTAACATCTCCATATTGAATTATAATCTACAATTATTATATCACCGAGGAGACAATAAGTCAACTGATTAATTCTTATGTTTTCTGAACATAACGGTCATACCAGCGGACAGAAGACCGCATACTACCGCCACTGCCGGAACGGATTTATCCCCTGTTGAAGGAGAAGCCGTTGTTGTGGAAGCAGTTGTTGCAGTTGTAGACTTTGCTGTCGTTGTTGTTGTCTTAGAGGCCGTTGTTGACTTGACTGTCGTTGTTGTTGCCTTTGTTGTGGAAGAAGTTTCTTCTTCGGATTCTGTTTCGGATTCTGTTTCGGATTCGGTTTCAGATTCAGATTCTGTTTCTGTTTGGGACTCTGTTTCTGTTTCAGAATCGGATTCTGCTTCGCCTGCTACATTGATGATGCATACCGGCGGTACAAGTGTCATTGTTTCGGACATTGCACTGATAGTGTATGTTCCCGCAATATGGAACAGCAGATTGAATTTGCCATCGGCATCCGTACCGATTTCTGTCGGTTCGCCGTTGATAAGAATAACTGCATTTTCCACCGGAAGTGTAACGGGATTCCAGCTTTCATCATAACCGGAACGGGAAAGGGTCAGTTCCAGATTTTCATCAATTTCGGTATCGAGCACATGGCCGTTAAAGTAGCAGTAAGCATCCGACCAGGCTGTCAAATCCGTGTAGACAAATGCATTGATGAAATCGCCGTCCTTGATTTCGTCAGCGAGTCCGTTGGATGCCTTGTCATTGACATAATAGCCATAGTTTCCGCCGTTGGCAGTACCCCATAATTTTTCGAGGGATAAGCCATACTGAGACTGACCAGAAGCATATCCGGCTTCTGCACCGCCTTCATAGAACTCCTCATGTGCCTGAAAAAGTGCATCATTGATTGTCAGAACGCCGTCATTATCAGTATCAGTAACAGTAACAGCTTCCTGTACGAGTGCAAGTTTGCCGTCCTTATCGGCGATTGTGACATAGACATCCGCAGAGGCAACAGAAGCTTCTGCTTCTGTAGCATCTTCTGCACATGCGCTGACAGCCGTCAGAGCGAAGCCCATCACCAGCGCAGAAGACAGAACTGTCATATTTTTCAGAAATTTCATAGTCTAAGACTCCTTATCATAAAAATAATTTCTTATTTATTATAGCACTCAAATTTCTGTCTGTCAAGAGCAAATCCCCTGACGGATACTATCAGGGGATAAGCAAATCTATTTTCCTTATGAATGAAGATTAGAAACCTACGCAGTTTCCGGAGAGTGTCGCACCGGAAATATTATTCTTTCCGTTCTTAGAAGTACAGCTAATGATTTTAGCTTTACCGAAAGTTACTTCATAACCGAGTGCAGAAGGCTTACCCTTTGCCGGCCAGTTGTAATTATTCTTCTTGTTTCCGTCAGCGATACAATTTTCCATAGTGACAACGCCGGACTGATTGTTTCTGTCGAATCCGGATGCATAATTGCCCTTAGCGGTACAGCCTTTCAGAACGTGGTTCAGAGGGTCGAGATGTGCCTTGACACCGGGGGTTTTGTTATCGACACCGCCCATTTTAAAGCCGTTTCCATCGCCGTAGATGCCGTTGCAGTAGCCGTTATAATTTGCCTGACAGTTCACCAGAGTCACAGCCCCGTGAGCCGCATAGCAGTCCCAGCCGTCATCACTGTTATATTCTGCAATGCAGTTTTCATAATAATTGCCTGTTCCGGAATGAAGCTTGTTTGCGAAACCGTCAGCATTCTCGCCCTTTGCATCAGCATTGTGATGAGAATTGCAGTTATAGAACTTGTTATTAGAACCGCCGTTGCATACTTGGAAACCGGCATCTTCATTATAACATGCAGTCACATATTTGAATGTATTATTAGAACCTTCAATATAAATACCATTATCAGAAGCATTCTTGATAGTCACATTCTGAACTGTGCTTCCGTTTCCGTAGAAAGAAAGGCCTCTGCCGTTGCTTCCGGATGTAGAAGAAAAGTCAATCGTTGCGTTATTTTTGCCGGAGATGTTGACACCTGCCGGAACTTTTACCGCACCAGACTTGACAGTGCCGTCAATTACAATAGTCGTGCCAGACTTTGCCTTGCTGATAGCTGTTGCAAGAGAAGTTCCGCCGTTTTTGACTTCGATAGTATTTCCGCTTGTGCTGGAGCTGGAAGAAGAACTGCTCGAAGAAGAAGAACTGCTCGAACTGGAAGAACTGCCCTTGGAAGTTGCTTCAAACTTAAACTGCTGACAAGCCAGTCCGTTATAAGACCACTGATTGATGTTAGCATTATTATTTTTATCCCAGCCGTAAACATCGACAGCTTTCGATTCACTGCTGTTTTCGGTAAGCAGGCAGTACACGCCGGAAGAACTCTTGACAACTTTGAACTGCTGTGCTGTTGCGCCGTTGGACTGCCAGATTCTGATATTTGCACCGTCAGTATTATAGCCGTTTTCGACATCGAGCATTTTATTGCTTCCTACACCGCTTTGAAGTGTAATCACATTATTGCCGAGATTCTTGACATACCATTTCTGATTATCTCCGCCAGTGCCCTGATACTGAATGACATTTGTGCCGTTAGCATCTTTTTTTCCGGCAACATCCAGATATTTCTGGCTGTTGATATTCTTAATATAATACCAGCCGTCAGAAATATAGTTGGAAGCCGCAAAAGATGTAATGGAAAGATTTGCGGATACACATGTTGCAAGACTTGCAACGGAGGCAATGACTGCCATGATTTTTTTGAATTGTTTCATGCTGAATTC
>JAFRMZ010000108.1 GCA_017430465.1 Oscillospiraceae bacterium | reverse complement strand
GATTTTCATAGTTGAAAAAGCAAGATTCCGGCGTTCTTCCGGCTGATTCGGAGTAATCGGCACATAACACGCACCACAAGACAAAACTGCAAGAATTGTGATAATCTCATGCATTCCTCTCGTGACTGTAACCGCCACACGGTCACCGATACCAACACCGATATTTCGCAGTTGATTTGCCATCAGGCTCACTCTTTTTCCGCATTGCAAATATGTCAGAGAAATATTTTGCTCTGCATCAATGAGTGCAATTTTTTCAGGATGTGACTGAACTTGTTGATAAAAACCATCATACAGATGCCCATAAGCTACAGTCCTATCTTCAAAACTGCTGGTATCTGGCAAATGCAGAAATTCTGCAAATGCTTTTTCCATTTTGAAATGCGCAGAATCTGAAATCAGCAAATGTACAGATTTTTCCAATGTCGAAAACATTTCACAAATCATAGCAGGTTCAAACAATTGCTTTGGAACATCCCAGATACATCTTAAGTTTTCATCCACTTGAAAAATCTGGAAATCAATATAAACCTGAGGAGTTTGTGTAATAATATACTCTGGCTTGCCGAATACAGAAATGCATTTATGAGAAAATTGTTCCACGCCCTCTGTACAGGAAAAAACCAAAGGTGCAATGATTGCGGAAGAACTTTTGGCTGAAAGCAGTTTCTGTACTTCTATTCCATCAAATGTATGATGCTGATAACATTCATAAAAATGCTCCTGAATTTGTTTCACCTGTTCCCAGAATGATAATTTTTTATTCAAGTGAATATCCAGTAATGTGAGTGTTGTAAAATCTGCAACTGCTCGGTCTGTGCCTAAAACCGTGCTGTCTCTGTTAAATAACGGGATATTCATCAGCAAACTTTTTTCTCCGCTGTAGCGGCTGATGATATTGCTATATAAAGTTAATAATATCATAGCAATCGTAGTCTGCTTTTTTGCTGTAATCGTTTTCAGTGCCTCATATTCCTGATTTGTCAGTTCAAAGCCATAGCGTTGATAAGAAGCATGTGTCAGAGATTCCGGTCTTTCACGCAAAGGGAGGGCTGAACCAGCCTGGATATCTGAAATTCTTTGTTCCCAGTAAGCTTTATCTTCTAAGTAATGCATACGATTTTTTTCTGTTGTGATGGCAATATAATTTTTAAAATTCCAATTGCTGGTATCTGGTACATAAGTACCACAGTATAAATCTGCCAAATCATCCATGATAATTTTAAAACTAATCACATCTGCCACAAGTAAATCCATATCCAGACATAACCGTATTTCATTATTTTTTAAAAGACAAACTTCCAATTCTATTACCTGTCCATTTTCTACATCCAGCAGTTTATGAGAACGTTCCTGGCGAATTTCCAATAACTTTTTTTCTTGTTCCTGCGAAGTAACATTTGTTAAATCATAAACTGCAAAAGAATTTTGTATTTGTTCTGCTGGAATCTCCTGCTGTGTACCATCTGAACAGTATCTTGTATGTAACTGCGGATGATTCGCAATCAACTGTTTCCATGCATTTTCCAGTTTTTCAACATCAAGTGCCTGTACAGAAGAAAATTCTACATAAGCATGACAGCTTATTCCGCCTAAAGGTTGATTTTCCTGTCGTCCCCATAAATATGCTTTCTGCATAGGTGTCATTTCAAAAGGCTTATTTTCATCAGAAACAGGTAATTCTGTCAGAACAGTGCTGTCTGTTTCCTGTTTTTTTTCGCAGCATAATGCAGTCCATGATTTCAAGCATGGACTGAGCATCATTTCTTTAAAAGTAACAGCAATCTGTTCTTTTTTCAGAATACTGATAATTTTCATTAACTTTATGGAATTTAGACCATATTCAAAAAGATTATCAGTTTCAGAAATTTTTGTTTCTGGCTTTAAGATTGTATTTACAAGGTCAGCTAAATATTGCTCCATGTTTCAATATCTCCTATATGCTCTAATGAATGCTTGCCTGTGTGCATTCTTTCATCATCAAGTTTTCATCCGTATGTTTTCGAAACAGTCCCGGAATCGTACTCAATGTAAGATAACCATAGTGTTCATAAAAACGAATTGCACTATCATTCCATGTACCCACAACCAGAAAAATTTTTGTTTTCAGTTTTTTCATTCCGGTGTCATTTAAAGAAAATTTTTCAAGAAATTCCATCAGCAGTTTTCCATAGCCGTGATTCTGAAATTTATCTCTCACAAAAATCATATGGAGATAGGTATATGTATGAAATGCTCCATTTGCCTGAAACCAGATAAATCCTGCTAATTCTGCATCAACTTTCAGAATATAGAAAGCATCTGTGATAAAAGAATTTTGCATTTGATTTGTCAATACTTCCAATGTCGGATAGTATCGCTTCCCTAATTCAGAATGAAACAGTGCATGTGCCATTTGTGGAATATCTTCTTCAGATGCCTTTGTAATATAAGCATTCATAAATATTAAGCTCCCTGGAAACTTTCGATTATTTTGCATATAGATGCAACAGTATTAAAGTCTTCCAATTTAATTTCATCAAAAGAAATTTCTACATGAAATGCCTCTTCTATTTCAGAAATTAACTGGATAATATCAAACGATTCAATAAAGCCACCAGAAATCAATTCTGTATTGGGTGTAATTTCTACCCCTTCCAGGTCTTCAACATTATTTTTCAAAATTTCAATCAGTTGTTTTTCCATGATTGTATAAACCTCCGTCTTTTATATCATCAATAGAGAGATTCAGTTTTTGTAAAGCTTTTTGCAAATCAGAATCTTCAATTGGTGTTTCTATGATTTCAACAGCACGTTCTCTCGTCAGCTCCTGATTTCTGATTAAAACGCTGAGTTCTGATTCGTGCTGTGCATAACCGAACTGTTGTTCTGCCAGATACTGTGCTACATAATTGAAAAAGCAATTAGAAGATTTATCCGGCCAGCTTCTCTTCGGCATTTTCCATTTGAGTTCTTCTGTGATTAACTTCAGAATATTGTCTTCGTTCCATTCAATATATTTAAACGGCGAAAGCTGCTGAATCGGCCCATAATTTTCCTGAAAGAATTTATGCTGATTCTCATAGAGTGGTATATATTTTTGAAATTCCTCATCATCCTGAAGCAATTCTATGATATTACGGTCGGATTCCTCATAAATCCACATGAGTTCCTGATTCTGGATATACTGCTGACCTTTGGTATATCCACCAAGTACGAGCCTGATGCCGTATTTGTAACAGTTTGACAGAATGGCATTATCCAAAAGAGCATGACAAATTCGGCAGTAGTACAGTTTCTTTCCGGATTTAATCAATTTATGAAACAACTTCAACATATCGGAAGTTTTATAAATCAACAAATCCACACCAAGTATATCTGTAGCATTTTTAACATTATCATACATTTCATCCAAGGCAAAACCATTATCCACAAATATGGCGAGTGGTTTCAGCCCAAGAACTTTTACAGCAATATAGAGTGTTGCAATACTGTCTTTTCCGCCGGAAACACTGACAACACAGTCATAAGAGCCTTTATTTTTGTATTTGCTGACCTTTTTTTTCAAAATAGACAGCTTCTTTTCAGCATCAAAATCCTGAAATGTTTGTGCAACATCCGTCTGTGTTTTAGAGTACTGTTTGCAGAACTGACAAATACCGTCTTCATCAATAACAATATGCCCCGGCACTTCCGGCATGATACATTTTTTACAGCGTTTGACATGAATATTATATTTCATAAATCTGTCCTTTCCTGTTAGAGTGAGACATATCTAGAAATTTCATTGTAAATTTCTTTATCCCATTGTGAAGGGTCTATTCCGTTCTGACTTAGAAATGCATAAACCATTCGTTCTATGCCAAAAGCAAAACAAGCTGTATCACAATAAGTATCTGCATCATTTTTAATATGATACGGCTTTGAAAAATGTGTTCTGTGAAAATTCGCCGAACTGCACGCAATATAAGAATCACTGGATGGCACATACCACTTAAATTCCTGTTTGGAATCCCCGAGAATCTGGAATAATTTCAGCTTTTTATAATTGCTTGCAAAAAAAGAATCATTTGCAGTATCTACTTTACAATTCAATTTTAAAGTTTTCTGCCAAAATTCCCATAATTGCTTTGCGTGGGCAATCCCTGCATTGCATTGTTCCGGTGTTCCGATAAATACATATTCTTTCATTGTAAATTCATTCAGCCGTGCCATTTCAAATACATTATCGGCTTCGTTTCTAAAGCATCTGCCTTTCACCATAAATACAAGAGGCTTGTCAGCCGGAACAACGGTATCTTTCAGCAATTCATAAAGAGGCGCACAGGCAGCATGGCGGAGTACATTCTTAGGACGAGTTGTTTCATCAAAAATGGACATATCCGAAGTCCCATTTTCTGCAAAGCGTTTCAGCGTATCCAAATCATGATTCATGACACTTTGAAACATAATATAATGCGGAAATGTTTCAAAATATCTGCCTGTTTCATATTTTTCAATCGGATAGAGTACAGGATATTCATGCTCTGTAATGCCCGAAAATTCTTCTTTCCCAAACTGTGAAATTTTTGCATCAAAATAGCGAATCATATTTAATACAATTCCGCTGTAAGCATAAACACCATCTGCAATTTCAAAAACTGCTTTTTCTTTCAGCAATTTTGGAAATATCTGTTCTTGATTACGTGTTGAAGCATCTGTATGGTCAGTCAGGGTCTTGATTGGAATTTCTTTTCCTTTTAATTTTCCGCCGATTACCATTTCTTTCAAGGAAGCAAATTTTTCATTTACTTCCTTTTCATAAGCTTCTTCTATGTCAACATAAAGATGACCATTTTCAAGCATAGTATTCTGAATATGATTGGAAATATAAGGCATCATTTCAGAAATAAATTTCAGGTCTTCTTCGGAGATATGCTCAGTATTCAAACAAAGTTTCATTTTATTCACACTCCGCTCTCATTTTAGACTGCACCAGTTCTGCCATCAGATTTACGCTTAATGGTTCAGCCAAATTCATTTCATTGGCAAGCACTACATCATACTCGTCTTGACAGCTTAAAAAAATCTGTACGATGGTAATGCTGGAAATTCCCAGTTCTTCTGTAAACAGTGCATTATCATCAATAGAATCCGCTTCAAGTTCTGTCAAATCTGCAATCACAGAACGAATTGTTTTTTTGATTTCTTCAATTTCGATATGATTTTCCATTCTTAACATTTTCCTCCCAAAATTACAGAATCTAGGCGATTGTAAAATAAAGAAAATGGCTATTTTACAATGCAAATAAAGTTTAAAAACTACTGACTTTTCTCCGTTTTTGTGGTATAATGAAAAGCGTAAAAGGAAACCATACCAGCAAAAACAGGAGAAAAAATCATGCAAAATAAATGTGTACAGCTGTGAAGATGTCATGAGTGCTATGAAAGAGAATGACTTCAGACTGATACTTCTTCTTGAAAAATATCTTGATTTTGATGCACTCATTCCAGTATCTTTTCATTGTGCATACTATCTGCACAAGGGACATAAGCGAGTCAATGCTCTGACCAGTTTTCTGAAGGCACTGCTGCTGAAACAGATTCTGGGGATGAAAGAAGATACGCAGCTTCTCGCACTTCTGCCTGTTTCAATCAATATGGCAATCCGGTCTGCCCTTCTCATATTTCTTTCATCACTTCCTTTTACTATCTTGGCTTTGCATTTTGCAATCGCCTATTACAGAATCACGTCAATTGCTCCGAGGCTTGCGCCTGCCGCTGCACCCATCATACATAGTTTCTGACCTTGTTTGACCTTGCCTGCATCTCTGGCTATGACTGTTGTCAACGGGATATTGCAAGCACCACAATTTCCGATATTCTTAATTACACTAAT
>JAFRMZ010000015.1 GCA_017430465.1 Oscillospiraceae bacterium | reverse complement strand
TGAAATGATTGATAACCTGTCATTACAGTATAACCGTGCAAGACAGGGTGCAATCACGCAGGAACTGACCGAAATCGTCAGCGGTGCAAACGCTCAGCAGTAAGCATTCATAAAATAGGAATGATAAGATAAATCGGAATTTAGCGAGGAGATGACATCATGAAGAAATTTAATGCTTATTTTATAGAACAGTTAATTCTCTGTATCATCATATTTGGTATCGGATTTACAGTTCTTATTCGTGCAATTACTGCACTGGTAATCAATCAGACTGAGCCAAGTATCAATGGAGTGGCTTATCCTGTCGTTTGGATAGGGCATTTATTAAACGCAGTTTGTATGGTGGTTTCTATATTTGTCGCACAAAAAAACGCCCAAAAGAAAGAATGTATTGATACGCCATTGAATCCAATGAAATATTATCTGATTGTCTGCACTGTGTTAGTCGTAGTGAATATTCTGTTTGCAGTCTTTGGCTTTCGCAGTACCTGTGAAACCTGCATCAATAATATTGATGTTGTTAAAATAGCAATTGAAAGACAGGGTGGCTTGTTTACAACTCCGTTAGATGAAATAAAGGCTGAATTGGTTTCTAAAATTAGCGGTACTGTTCTAATTGCCGTTATCATCGGAAATATCCTGCAAGCTGTTATCATATTTGGTTTTACACCAGTCTATGTAAAAAATCATGAAAAGTTGTTCTGTCAATAAACTATAAAATTCTGATTTCTCTCAGGAATGTAAAAATAACAAGAAACATAAATTTCCAAAAACTGATAGAAAGGATATTATCATGCAGAATATTGGTAAAATCGTGCAGATTATCGGCGCAGTCGTGGACGTTCGCTTTCCCAAAGACCAGCTCCCCCGTCTGCTTAACGCAATTACTGTCGATAACAACGGCAAACAGCTAGTCATCGAAGTCGCTCAGCATATCGGTGATGATATTGTCAGATGTATTTCTATGGGAAGTACTGACGGCCTTGTCCGTGGTATGGATGCCATCGACACAGGTGCTCCGATTAAAGTACCAGTCGGAAAGGAAACCCTCGGCAGAATGTTCAATCTCCTCGGCGAAGCCATTGATGAGAAACCTGCCCCCGATACTGAGGAAAAATGGGAAATCCACCGTGAAGCCCCCAGCTATGAAGAACAGACCGCTTCTAACGAAGTTCTTGAAACCGGAATCAAAGTTATCGACTTAATCGCTCCGTATCTGAAAGGCGGTAAAATCGGCTTGTTCGGCGGTGCTGGTGTCGGAAAAACTGTTCTGATTCAGGAGTTAATCAATAACGTTGCCAATCAGCACGGCGGTATTTCGGTTTTCACTGGTGTCGGTGAACGTACCCGTGAAGGCAATGACCTCTATAACGAAATGAAAGAAAGCGGAGTTCTCAATAAAACCGTTCTCGTGTACGGTCAGATGAATGAACCCCCCGGAGCTAGAATGCGTGTCGCTCTGTCCGGTCTGACTATGGCGGAATATTTCCGTGATACCGAAGGTCAGGACGTACTGTTATTTATTGATAACATCTTCCGATTCACGCAGGCAGGCTCAGAAGTATCGGCACTGCTCGGAAGAATGCCTTCTGCTGTAGGCTATCAGCCAACTTTAGCTACTGAAATGGGCGCATTACAGGAGAGAATCACTTCTACTAAGAAAGGCTCTATCACATCGGTTCAGGCTGTCTATGTTCCTGCCGATGACCTGACAGACCCTGCTCCGGCGACAACATTCGCCCATCTGGATGCTACTACTGTATTATCCCGTTCGATTGCTTCTCTGGGTATCTATCCGGCTGTTGACCCCCTCGAAAGTACTTCCAGAATCTTAGACCCCGATATTGTCGGTCATGAACATTATGAAACCGCCCGTGCCGTGCAGACTATCTTACAGAGATATAACGAATTGCAGGATATTATCGCTATCATGGGCATGGATGAACTCTCTGACGAAGATAAAAGAATCGTTCTCCGTGCCCGTAAGGTACAGCGTTTCTTATCTCAGCCGTTCTCCGTTGCTGAACAGTTCACCGGTATGCAGGGTAAGTATGTCCCTCTGAAAGAAACTATCCGAGGATTTAAAGAAATCATCGAGGGCAAACACGATGACCTGCCGGAATCCGCATTCTTATTTGTCGGCACGATTGACGAAGCTGTCGAAAAGGCTAAGAGCATTCAGGAATAAGGTGACATCATGAATACTTACCGTTTAATGATTCTCACGCCTGATAAAATCCTGTTCGATGATGAAGTTGTTCAGCTCACCGCAAGAACGACCGAAGGCGATGTCGGTATCTTAGCCGGACATATCCGCTATGCGGCGATTCTGCAAACGGGTGTCCTGACCGTCAAGCTCCCGAACGGCGAAACCAGAACCGCCGCCGAATCCGGCGGTGTTCTGAAAGTCTCCGATGATAAGACAACAGTCATGGTCACTGCCGCCGAATGGGCAGAGGAAATCGACCCCGACTGGGCGGAACGCTCCCGTCAGGATGCTATGGCGAAAATCGAAGCGGCTCAGAATGAGCCTGACCGTCTGAAACGTGCAAATCTCAAACTACAGAGAGCTTTGAACCGTCTGCGTGTTTCCGGTCACGGAACAGGTCAGGCGACTCCGCCTTTAAAAAAGAAAAAACAATAAAAAAACACCTCCGGAACTTGAAAAAGCTCCGGAGGTGTTTTTAATGTAATTCAGCGTCTTGTAATAGAAATGATTCTCACCGGGTTGACATTGTGGCTGATAATATACTGACGTACTTCTGATTCAGAATTACCGCACTGCTGTGTGTTTACTCTCTGCCATACACCGCCCGGGAGCTGCTGTTCATATACAACATTGTACCAATTCATAAAAATTCACCTCCTTTTTAATTTATTTTCTATATTATACCACATATAGAATGTAAAGTCAAGCATTTTGCAAAAAAATAGCAAAAATGACAAATAAAATCACTTTGATTTGTTGCTTTTCACAAGCAATAAATCAAAGTGATTTTTAATAATATCCAATCTAAAGAATTTAGTATTTATAATTTTGCATTCTATATGTTATAATTTTAGTATAAAACAT
>JAFRMZ010000107.1 GCA_017430465.1 Oscillospiraceae bacterium | reverse complement strand
CCTGACAGTTTGACAAAGTGACAGTCTCATGATTCAGAGCCTCCAGACTAAAAATCATATTCCGGGAGTCGACAAACATAGCTGTCACCAGTGCGCCGAATATCGCAAATAGCAGAAAATAGAGAAAGACAAATTCTTCTGGATTGCAGATATTTCCATTGAAAAGCTTTCTGTCCTTTGCGGAAAGATGTTCTGCCAGCGGTGTATGCAATTCCAGATGTGTCAGAAAAAGATAATCTCCTGCCACCATGCTGTCAATCGTGATTTTCTTTCTGCCAATATAGATACAGCTTGTCTTGTCTCTGTAAATTTTTGTAATTTCGCTATAACGATAATATTTCGACTGCCTTAAATAATTCCGGTATGTGAAGCCATTGGAATCATAAGTAATTTTCCAGTTGACAGTTAAAATCAGAAATACACCCAGCATTGCAAACAGAATGAAAATAATAATCAAACTGAACTGTTTATCCCTTATGCTCAAAATCATCATAACAAGACAAAACAGAAGATTAATTCCGCCAACTGCCGGCGCAATCCAAGGCATCGTCACTTCGCCATGATACTGATATTTCTGCCGTTTCCGGCGATGTGATTTTTTCTTTTTCTTCATGAAAATCAGCTTCTTTCGAAGAATCCGAAATACTCCATTGCCTGATAGATGCCGTCATGCCATAAATCTGCCGTGACATAATCTGCATAAGGAATCAGCTTTTCGCCGTTTCCCATTGCGATGGAAGTCCCTGCACCCTCGAACATGGGTAAATCATTCAGGCTGTCGCCGATGGCATAAGCATCCGATTTCTGCAATCCGTAATAGTTCAGTACGAAATCCATACCAGTTTTTTTACTGCAATTTTTCTGCGCCATTTCGCCGAAGCCTTTTCCTCTGTCGATATAGACAAAATTTTCAGCAATACCAGTCTTGAAACGTTCCAAATCAGTCTTGTCATCATAGGCAATAACAAACTTATCGAAACTGAAATCGGCATCATTGACACTTCTCCAGACATTTTTTTCCTGCATCCGAAACGTATCACGAATCACTTTCACAAATTCGAGTTCTCTGCATTCGGGGTCAAAATAGAAAGCATCCCGCCGTTCATAGAGAGGAGAAGCATCACAGTCACGGACAAGACGAGCCGTTTTGAGACAAACTTCTTTTGAGTTTGTCTGATAGAATAATTCTTTTCCGTTACATTCGATATAAGAACCGCATCCGCAGATATAGCCGTCAAATCCCAGAATTCTGACATCTGCATCCACATTGATGACAGGCCGTCCGGTATTGACATACAAAAGATTTCCGGCTTCATGTGCGAGTTTCAGTGCTTTCACGGTACTTTCCGGCACATAATGGGAGGATGAATCCTCCATTAATGTGCCGTCAATATCGAAGAACATAATTTTCGGCATTAGTCCTCGACCTTTCTGAGTACATGTACCAGTTCAAGTGCGGACATAGCGCAGTCATAGCCTTTGTTTCCGGCTTTTGTGCCTGCACGTTCGATAGCTTGTTCAATAGTATCAGTTGTCAGAACGCCGAACAGCACCGGAATTCCGGTTTCAAGAGAAACACTTGCAATACCTTTGGAAACTTCTGCGCATACATAATCATAATGAGACGTAGCCCCTCTGATAACTGCACCAACGCAGATAATGGCATCATATTTTCCGGATTTTGCTAATTTATTAGCCACAAGCGGAATCTCGAATGCACCGGGTACCCATGCCAGAGTGATATTATCTTCATCGACATTGTGACGGAGGAGGCAGTCTTCTGCTCCTCCAATAAGCTTACTTGTGATAAATTCATTGAATCTGGAAGCGACAATCGCAATTTTCAGACCTTTTCCCTCGTAAAAACCTTCTAATACTTTCATGATAAAACTTCCCTTTCTGAATAAAATAAATTTATGAGTAATCAGCATTTGCTGAGATTCATAGCGGATGTTCCTGATTCAATTTCTCAAGATATTTTATTGTAGCTTCCACTTCTGCGGTGGTCATATCTCTTAATGATAATACAATTTCTCCCCTTGACATTTTGGAAAGTCTCTCGATAAAATCATCCGGAACTATATTTTCATCCTCAAAATTTTCCTTGTACCATTTCTGATAGGTTCTTTTTGCATTCAGACGTGAGGCACGTTCCGCATTTGTTTCATCCGGCGGCATGATTTCCGCATTGAGTATCATCCTGCGCCGTTCTTTTCCTTCGCCGAATAGTTTTTCCTTATCGAGAGTTTTCATTACTTTTTCCATAAGAAACAGCCAATGCTCAATTTCCTTATTGTATTCCTCATCTGATGAAATCGCATTCATCCTCTTGGAAAAAACATTATCCAGTTCCTGAAAATATTCCTCGAATCCATATCCGCAGTAAGGGGAATCTGCATACGACCATTTCAAGTCATCTGCCGAATCATCAGGATTATTTTTTACAGCTTCTTTCAGAGTTTCTTCCGAAAATGCTGAGATAAACGGTGTTGCGCCATCGGATAATATCAAAGTGCAGTAATAAAATGTTTCATGATGTTGTTTGAATAAGGCCTGAAAGCTGTTTCTTACCGTTTCAAGCAGTAAATCGAAATCATTCCATTCACTCATGCTAAAAATTTCTCCTTTGTGAGTTTTTAATCGATATTATCCAGCAGATGCCCCATTTTCACCTGTTTGGTTTTCAGATAGAATAAATTTTCCTTTTTCGGTGCGATTTCGATAGGCTCACGGCTTGTAATTTCAATGCCGTATTCTGATAAATCCGAAATTTTTTCCGGATTATTCGTCATGATTCTGAGTTTGTATGCGCCTAAATCTTTCAGAATCTGTGCACCCTCGCTGTAGTCTCTCAAATCCGGAGCGAATCCAAGTTCGAGATTGGCTTCGACTGTATCCCGACCGTGTTCCTGCAAATCATAGGCTTTAATCTTATTCAGCAGACCGATTCCCCTGCCCTCCTGACGGAGATACAGCAGAATTCCTCTGCCTTCTCCGGAGATGCGCTTGAGAGCTTCTTCTAATTGCTGACCGCAGTCACATCGGCTTGACCCGAATACATCACCGGTCAGGCATTCAGAATGCACACGGCAGAGAACCGGATTTCCGTCCGAAACATCCCCCATGACAAGTGCCACATGTTCACGGCCGGTGATTTCGTTCTGATACCCGTGAATCATGAAATCACCGTATTTTGTAGGCAGATGTGCGCTTGTAACTTTTGTCATGAATTTATCGTTCATTCTCCGGTAAATCTGCAAATCTTTAATTGTGATAATAACTAAATTATGCTTTTCGGCAAATTGGATTAATTCAGTTGTTCTCATCATCGTGCCGTCATCGGCCATGATTTCACAGCAAAGTCCCACTTGTTCCAGACCGGCAAGGCGCATTAAATCGACAGTAGCTTCTGTATGGCCGTTTCTTTCCAGAACACCGCCGGATTTGGCCTCAAGAGGAAACATGTGACCGGGACGGCGGAAATCTGCCGGACGGGAATCTTTATCAATACACATACGGGCGGTAAAGCCTCTTTCTTCGGCCGAGATGCCGGTTGTTGTCTTTACATGGTCGATGGATTCTGTAAAAGCAGTGCAGTGATTATCTGTATTATTGGCAACCATCTGATGCAAGCCTAATTTCTGGATATAGGCATGAGACATCGGCATACAGATTAAGCCTTTCGCCTGACTTGCCATGAAATTGACGTTTTCTGTTGTGGCATACTGTGCTGAACAAATTAAATCGCCTTCGTTTTCTCTGTCGGGGTCGTCAATGACAAGAATCAATTTGCCCTGTTTTAATGCTTCGAGGGCTTCGGGGATAGTATTCATAAAAATCAGCTTCTTTCTAAAATATTATTTCAGTATTCCCTTTGAGTTATAATAATCGGCATTTTTATCATTATCTTCCACATTGTCGAGCAGACGGAATGATAATTCCATTACATCAGCGTCCCACTGTTCCAGTTTTCCTTCTTTCTGCATGATACCGCCGAGTTGTGTCAGAAAATCACCTTTTTCATCACGAGGAATATCAGCAACATCTTCGGGAGATAAATCATCATAATCCGGTACTGTAAGATAAGTCAGTGCATCAAAGGCAGTCTGTGCAATTCTTGACTGATGATAGACAGGAAGTTTTTTAAACAGCTTTCGCTTCGTTTTCTGAAATCCTTCTTCCAGACTGCTGATAACCTGAAGATATTTATCAGAATAGTTTCGGCAGTCATTCATATAATCTGTATGATTCAGAACCGCATCCAGCAGACAGCACGCTGTCCAGAGTTCATAGCATTTCTGCAAACCAAGCAAATCCGTACACTGGCAGTCATCATAATTCTGAATCGTCATCTGAATGAGAAAAGCAACGGCATCCGGATATTGTTTTTCATCAAGCGTTTGCAGAATCTCAGAAATATACTTTTCGGCATATTCGGAATTGAACGGAGTCAGCATAGAAATTCACCTCTTATGAGATTTTTTCTTGAAAATTTTATTCAATAGTCTGTCAAGAGGATGGTCAAGAATTTCATCCAAAACATCCAGAAAAATTTCTATCAGTATTTCCATAGCATTTTTATAGAAATCCGTGTTCGGCTAGGAAGTTCTCAGAGATACCGCCGGAAGATTTTTGAAATCCGCAGATTTTCTCGACATATTTTGCGATAATGTCGCATTCCAGATTAACGATTTCTCCTGATTTTTTCTTTAATAAGATAGTTTCCTCTCCAGTATGCGGAATAATCGAAACGGAAAAATCCTGACTGCTGATTTTCGCAACAGTCAAACTGATGCCGTCAATCGCAATTGAACCTTTTTCGACAATATATTTTAATAATTCCGGCTTTGCGGAAATCTGCACCCAGACAGCATTTTTCTCTTTCTGTAAGTTTTTGATAACGCCTGTTCCGTCAATATGTCCGGAAACGATATGTCCGCCGAATCTGCCGTTTGCAGGCATGGCACGTTCGAGATTCACCGGACTGCCAGATTTCAAACCGCCGAGATTCGTCCGGCGCATCGTTTCAGGCATGACATCCGCTGAAAAAGAATTCTTATCGAATGCGCAGACAGTCAGACAAGTGCCGTTCACGGCGATGCTGTCGCCGATATGAACATCTGAAAAAATTTTTTTGGCTGATACGGTTAGAATACAAGTATCTGCGCCAGTCCGAACCGACTTGACAGTTCCGATTTCTTCAATAATGCCTGTGAACATGTTCAGCCCTCCAGAATATCATAGTCAAGAAGAATATCACTTCCGAATGTGCGGATTTCCGGTGTACTGAGCCTGTAGGCTTCGTCTACCTCCTCAACTCCCAGACCACCGACAGCCGTCTTGGCAGAAACGCCTCCGAAAATTTTCGGAGCAATATAAATTTGTACATGCTGAACAATTCCGGCACGGAGGGCGGATTCATGCAGACATGCACCGCCTTCCAGCAAAACGCTGTCAATGCCTTGTTCACCGAGTTTTTTCATAAGCAATTTCAGATTGATATTTCCTTCGTGAGCTTTAATTTTCAAAATCTGAACACCGTGATTCCGTAATTTTTCGAGTTTAGCTTCATCCTGACTGCTTGTTGCGACAATAGTCGGAACTTGGTCTGCTGTCCGGACGATATTACATTCTACAGGAATTCTGAGATGTGTATCGCAGATAATTCTTGTAGGATTGCTTGGATTTTCGATTCTGCATGTCAATGACGGATTATCAGCGATAACCGTACCGATTCCGCACATAATACCGGAGAACTGCTTTCTTGTTTCATGGACATGCCGGCGAGAAGCTTCGTTAGTAATCCATCGGGAAAGTCCGGTTCTGGTAGCAGTTTTACCGTCAGCAGTCATAGCGATTTTCATCATGCAATAAGGGGTCTTTGTGGTAATATAATGAAAAAAGATTTTATTGAGCTTATCGCATTCGGCCTGACAGACACCTGTCTGCACTTCGATGCCTGCCTGACGGAGCAATTCAGCACCCTTTCCGGCGACAAGGGGATTCGGGTCATCCGAACCGATATAGACTTTCCGGATGCCCGCCTGAATGATAGCTTCTGTACAGGGTGGCTGTTTTCCGTGATGACAGCATGGTTCGAGTGTGACATAAATTTCCGCACCTTCTGGGGATTCCGTGCAGTTTTTAAGGGCATTCCGTTCAGCATGGGGCTGACCGTACTGTTCATGCCAGCCTTCTCCGATGATATTTCCGTTTTTGACGATAACCGCACCGACAAGCGGATTCGGATTGACAAAGCCAATACCATTTCTGGCGAGCTGGACGGCACGAAGCATATATTCTTCATCAGTCATAAATTTTTATCTCCTGTTCTGAAAATAAAAATACCTCGGAATGCTTCCGAGGTACACAGAAAAAGCATTCTTCTCTCATCCGGACTATACCGTCGGTACTGGAATTTCACCAGTTCGGCCTGTAGGCTTGCGGACTTTACCGCCGGTCGTGGCTTGCACACAACCTCGAAGAATTGAGTTTTATATTGATAATATCATGATAGCATATTTATAAGATTTTGTCAAGTGTTTCTTTCATGCAGTTCCTGTCATAATCCAGAAAATAAGGCTCTAATAACGGATAAAAATCACGATATTTCTTTGCATCTGCGAAGACAATATCACATCCACGGTCATCATAAACTGAAAAAATACATTCGTTGCCGTAGGAAACAAAACTTTCTTCGTGACCGTTTTCATGCAGAAGATTTTCAATAATATGATGATAATCAAAATTGCAGGAATCTGTATAACAGATGATTCTGTTCCGGTGCGTATGCTGAAGATATTCTTCATTCCATTGATAAACGGTCAGATTTCTGACGATATGATGCCGATAGGCTTTCAGTATTCCGGAAAAATCTTCCTCCGGTTCGCCGTCATACTGCCATTGATTGAAAATCAGCGCATCTGCGCAGTAGTCCGGAAACAGAATCCGGTATATCTGCAAAGCACGTTTCAGAGCATTTTCCATCCAGATTTCAGGAGTTTCGCCGATACCCAGCTCGCATCGGAAAGCATATTGATTTTCATAGAAATAAGGCTGTAAATAGCTGAATTTCTGACTTTCGATTAATTGTTTTATCTTACTCATTTGGGAAATCCGGTGCAACGGGTTCTGCATTGACAATTTCCGGTTCTGTATCCGGCGGAAGTTCGGGAGCAAGGTCAGTAATCACTACTTCTGTTATCGTCTGAACAGGAGCTTCTGTTATTGGTTCGGGGACGGTAATCATTTCAGTAATTACTTCTGTTTCGATATATGCCGGCTGTGTTTCCACGTAAACAGTCTCGTTTTGTTCTTCCGGAACTGTTGTGATGACGGTACTGCCATATTCATCCGTAGCATAAGCCACGGACGAAGTTGTAAATATCTTGTCATACCACGGAATATCAGTAGTTTCGTCAGGGTCGAAAGTCGTTGTCAGCGTTTCGACAGTAGCTGCCCATGTAGAAAGCGTATGTGGCGGTTCTTTAGTGGTTGTGAGAAATATTTCGGCAGGGAGTGTTTCTTCTGTCATAGCAGTTTCGGTCACTACCGGTGCGGATAAAACGGCACTTTTATCCCGCATCTTAACAGGAAACAGCATCAGGAAAAATAATATCACTGCTGTCATAGCCAACAGTACAGAACAGGCTATGACAGTTGCTTTTGTAGAGTTATGAAGTCCGGAAATCATGCGTGAAATCTTCATGAAAAAAATCTCTCCTCTGGAATTGACGTTTTTATTGCATTATATAGTATAGCACATAATTCAGAAAAAAGTCAAGCATCAAAATATCTATAAAAACATCCGGAAAGATGCCCGAAAGTGTAGAAAAAATCAGTTTTTCTTTTTTCCGGCAGACTGCACACGGCGGTAAGCAGTCGGAGTCATGCCGACATGCCGTTTGAACTGACGCATAAAATACACATCTGTTTCAAATCCGCATTGCTGAGAGACTTTGGCGATTGCATGATTAGTTGTTGCAAGCAGTTTTTTAGAATAGGCAATCCGGCTTGCAATAACATCCTGCGTGCAGGTTGTTCCGAATGCTGCCAGATACAGCTTATGAAAATAAGGCCGGCTGATACCAAGCTCATCACAAATATCCTGAATATACCAGCTTTCTGCCGGATGTGCATAAATCCGATGCCGGAGAGCTGTCAGCTTGTCATAGTGCGGTACTTCGGCGGCTCTGGAAACAGTGCCGTCAGAAGCTTCCATCAGAAGACACATCAGAAGCCGGAGGGCATGTTCTCCCATTTCTGGGGAACATTCGTTGCCTTTTTCCATGAACGGAAGCAAAATTTTCCATATTTCCTCAACTGCCAGTGGCTGTGCGAGCGTATGGACTTCAAACAGTGTCATTCCGTTTTCCTGTAGTTTCCGGAGGTAGTTATCTGTTACACGGATATGCATATAGCGATAAGCGGTAGAATCCTGCGTTTCGATAGAAAACAAATTTTCTTCAAACGGACACAGCAAAAAGGTGAATGGCTGCATGTGATATTGTTTCTCATTTATTTTCAGAACCGTCCGGATACCACACATCAGAAGCAAATAATTATTATCTTTTCTGGCTGAAAATTGTTGAATTCCGTTTTTAATCTGCTGACCGCAGTCAAGCAGACTGATTTCCTTAGTAATTATCATGTTTATAAGTTCCTCTCCAAATCAAGAAATAAAGTACTTCATGATATAATCATACTACATTTTCAGTTATTTGTCAACCTTAAAAGTGAATTTTTTTGACAATAAACAGTGCTTTTCTAAAAAAAAGCTGACGGATTATATTTTTATTGTGAAACAGCAGTAAGAATTAAAAAAATCCGGATATTTCACCGGACTTTTTAAGATAATATTTACATCATTCAGCAGAGCTGATATAATTTCCCTGTATTTCAAAGAAGCCTGCATAACCCGAACCGCCGTTCTGACTCCAAGTTTCAGGGTCGGAATCGACAATTGTGTAAACATGGCCAGAGGTCAGTGTAAGAGCTTCGGGATATGCCCACCAACATGCGTTAGGAGTGCTGTACATGCCTTCTGTACCGGAAGTATTCCATGTACCAAGAAGCCGGTTATCTTCCAGCAGGCTGATTGTGCCTGTTTCCTGCGTGCCCTGAGCATAATTCCAATGATAAGTCATCAGGGAATAGATTTTGCAGGTATTGTCAACAGTGAATGTGCTTTCAGATGTTGGGAGATTATTTACTACATACCCATTAAAATTACTTGCAATAACTTCAGGATTCTGCATTTGTGCATCACGTTTGACTGTAAATGCTTCGCTGTATAGTTCCGCACCGCCGGTATCATTATCATAAATACGGAGTTCGTACTCCCCTTCTGAACCGGATGGTAAGTTTAAAGTGCAATAATTATCACTGATATTTTTAATATACTGATAAACAATATCCACCTTGTCGGCAGAATATTCATCATGTGCAGTTCCAGCAGGCACAATACCGACCCATGCGGAAGACGGGATTTCTCCTTGCGTCTGAATCGCAAAGCTGACAGAAGCATTTTCCGCATCAACAGAAAGATTGTTGACAGCAACACGGAACATATTCATCTGTTCAGGAATTTGTTTCAGAAGTTCGGATTTTATCAGGCAGAAATCAAAGATATTGATTTTGTTATCCTGATTGAAATCGACATTCTTCCAGTTTCCGAGATGAGCATCGGACTTGTTTAGAAGCCATTTCTGCAAAAGGACAATATCCACAAGGCTGAATTGACCGTCATTGTCAGCATCGCCCATAAGTGTGACTTCCGGAATAGCATCCCTGCTAAAATAGAAATAATCCAGATTGATACCTCCTTCTTCATAATACAGATAAATGTCATGCACCCCTGTTATATCAGGAATATTCTGCATAAATATCTGATAGTTATTCCAATAGGAAGTGCCACTGATGGTAATTTCTGAAATCAGTGTGCCATTCTCTTGATTGCCATCAAGGTAGACAAGAATATGTTTTTCTGTGCTGTTTGGATTGGAAGCTTGAAGAATGATTCTGTTTGCGGGAGAAGATTCTTCAAAATTGACATTCATATAAGCCGTATAATCGCCGGCATCCGTCCATCCAACAACACCGCCGTCTGAAGCAGAAGCATCCGGATTTGAAGTATCTGCTGTCTGGACACCTTCTTCTGAATCGTAACTTTCCGCCTGAATCCGCTGATAAGCATTTCGTTCAATTTGTGCCTGTTCCCCTGCACTTGTGATTATACCAATCGTTTCTTGAGCATTTGTCCAAATTGTCGGAAAGTTTGTGAGTGTCATGCATATGGTAAGTAGTCCTGAGGTGAATTTATAATAAGCTTTCATAGTCATT
>JAFRMZ010000106.1 GCA_017430465.1 Oscillospiraceae bacterium | reverse complement strand
TCAACCGTTATATCAAACGTTTCCGTATTCTTTCTTCACGCTACAGAAATAAAAGAAAAAGATTTACTCTTCGTGCTACATTGATTTGTGCCATCTATAATTTTCAGCATTCACTTTAAAGTTTCCGAACAGGTCTAATATCCTGCTGACCGTCACGGAAGCCCTTTTCATAGACTTTCTGCATGATGCTGTCGCCCCATTTGATTTGATATTCTGATTCGCATTTCTTGCATATTTGCCTATTTTCTGAGATTCTTTCACCACAGCAGACACATAGATTTTCATTTTGCATTGGTTTTTTCCTCCATGAAATTGTACAGCGTTGCACCGTCCGTGATTGTTGCAAGTGTCTGGAACTGGTTCAAATCATTCAGAATCATCAGCGTGACATGAGCCGAGGAATCCAGTTCATTGGCGGCTTTTTTCAGGTCGGTGCAGTAATTTTCAAATAATTTTATCATAGCATTCCATTTTTTAATGCCACGAATGAATGCACCTGCTGAAACACCGTCCTTCCAAATCTGGATTCTGTAATTATTAGTGGCTGGATTGTAGGAAACAAGGGCATTTTCGGTTATCTGCTCTTTCACGGTAATTTCGAGAGCCTTGCCGATAATTTCCGGACTGAATTGATTCATAAAAGTACACCTCACCCATGCTTGACACGGTCACCGACTTCGGCAAACTTGGCATCATTGAAGCGGTCAAGAGTGCCGACCAGATAACCCGTGATTCTGCGGATTCTTTGAAACGGAACAATCTCATAGCTGTATTTCAGGTCAACAAACTCACCGTCAATTTTGATTTCCAGTTCCGTGATGATTTTATCAGGATGCTGTTTTTTCAGGTGGCTGATGTATGCCCTTTGTTCTTCTTCAGACATTGAACCGCCTGTGATTGTAATTTTCATGCATAACAACTCCTTATAGTAAAATTAAATCTCTCGTGTCGTATACACTTTCATCGGACTGCGAACCGCACCGGATAGCCCTGTCCAGAGCCATAATTGTCGCAACAGCACCGTCAATTTTCTCCGTGGATTTTTCCTTGTCGGGTTTGATGTTTCCGGCAGGGTCAGTCCGCACAAAAATGTTGTCCATATTCCAGCGGAGAACGGGGTGTCCGTTGTGAGCAAGTTTCTGTTCCAGTGTGAGCTTCATCAGTTCCTTACTCGGCGGAGATAAATCCTTATAGCCCTGACCGAACTGAACCATTGTAAAGCCCAGTCCTTCGAGGTTTTGAGACATCTGAACTGCACCCCAGCGGTCAAAGGCAATTTCTTTGATATTGAATTTATGTCCAAGATTATCAATGAAATTTTCGATAAATCCATAATGCACAACATTGCCCTCTGTGACATTCAGAAAATGTCCCCTGCTCCAGAGGTCATAAGGCACATGATCCCTTCTGACACGCAGGTCAAGCGTTTCTTCCGGAAGCCAGAAATACGGCAGAATGTAATATTTGTCGTCCTCCGGAATTGGCGGAAAAACAAGCGAAAATGCCGTAATATCGGTCGTTGATGAAAGGTCAAGACCACCGTAGCAGATTCTTCCCTCAAGAAAGGATTCGTCAAAATCGACTTTGCAGGCATCCCATTTGTGCATCGGCATCCAGCGGACATCCTGCTTTACCCACTGGTCGAGCCTGAGCTGACGGAATACATTTTCTTCGGCAGGATTCTGCTTTGCGGATTCGCAGGCGGTTTCCACCTTATCAATTCCGATGGTCTCCCCAAGTGAGGGATTGGCTTTTTTCCAGACTTCGGGGTCAGTCCAGTCGTCATCTTCATCGACACCGTAAATCACCGGATAGAAAGTTTTATCAATTTTTCTGCCTTCCAGAATGTCTTTTGCCTTCTGGTGTTGCTCATAACAAATACTGTGAATATCTGTTCCGGCAGTCGTAATCAGAAAGTACAAAGGCTGCATACGGGCATCGCCTGAACCTTTGGTCATAACATCAAATAATTTTCTGTCAGGCTGGGAATGCAGTTCATCAAACACGACACCGTGAATATTGAAGCCGTGCTTGCTGTATGCCTCTGCCGAAAGCACCTGATAAAAAGAATTTGTAGGCAGATACACGATTCTTTTCTGAGAGGTCAGAATTTTTACTCGTTTGGAGAGTGCCGGACACATCCGCACCATGTCTGCGGCAACATCAAAAACGATAGATGCCTGCTGTCGGTCGGAAGCACAGCCGTAAACTTCCGCCCTCTGCTCACCGTCCCCACAGGTCAGGAGCAAGGCAACAGCGGCGGCAAGCTCGCTTTTTCCGTTCTTTTTCGGAATTTCGATGTACGCCGTATTAAATTGCCGATAGCCGTTGGATTTGATAATACCGAAAATATCTCTGATGATTTTTTCTCTATCTCAAATAAAAAAGATGAAATTGCAAAAAGCATAGCAGAATAGCCGTTAATGAGTGCAAAAAATGCAGAAATTTATAGTTCAAAACCATAGATGACATTTTGAAAAAATCCGTCTTTGCAGGAAAGTACAAAGACGGATTTTTTTCGGAAAGGAGGCAGAAAGTGAAAGAAAATAATCATTCAGCAGAATGTCAGCTTTTGAATTCACTGAAAGAAATGGCTCAGAAAATTGCAGAACATTCCCATTGCGGAGAGAAAGATTTCTCGTTTGACGAAACTGCAGAAGAAATGCAGATTGATTTTCCGGTTCTGCTCAGGCAGTCGCTGGCAGAGGTGCTTGCCATGCGAAAAGATGTTGAAACCGCAGAATATTTTCCGATTG
>JAFRMZ010000105.1 GCA_017430465.1 Oscillospiraceae bacterium | reverse complement strand
TTTTAAATTGATACTTGAAAATGAAAACGGCGACAAAATCGACATGACAACAACTGCCAATCAATACATGACTTCCAAGATTGAGGGACTGAATCCGCCAGCCGGAACTGTCAGCACTTCTTCCTACGCAGGCATGAACGGCAGTTATCTGAACAACGCTTTTATCGAGAAAAGGAATATCGTCATTCATTTTGAAATGCGTGGTGTCAATATAGAACGAAGGCGACATTTGCTTTACAAGGTTGTAAAGCCATCAAGATATATCAAAATTTATTATTCTACTGCAAACATTGATGTATATGCTGAGGGCTATGTGGAAACCTGTGAAGTCAGCAACTTTGAAGAACTCACCAATGGGCAGATTTCCATTCTCTGTCCGGATATTTACTGGTATTCCGTCAAGTCTGAAACGGTGCTGTATTCGCAGATTATGGGGGCTTTTCACTTTCCGTTTCCGGAGAATGACAATCCATTCCCACTCGGAAAATACAACACGCAGAATACAATGATTATCGAGAATGATGGTGATGAAATCGGCTTCACAATCGTGATTGAGGCAAGCTCTTCTTCCGAAATAGCTGCTGTTTCTCCGACAATTTATAATGCCGATACAGACGAATATCTGCAAATTATCGGCGAAATTCTGAACGGCGATATTATCACAGTCACGACTAAAACAGGAAACAAGACTGTTATTTTGGAGCGTGGCGGTGTGAAAACAAACATCATCAACCGCCTTGTTTCCGGCTCGACATGGCTGCCGCTAAGGGAGGGAACAAACCGTTTTTATCTCCGTGCAGCGGACGGACTAAAAAACTTGAAAGTCCGTATTGAACACACCAACGCTTATTTAGGAGTGTAATTATGCAAATTGAAGTTTATAAAATGACGGCTGATGCCGATTCCATATCGATAACACTGGAAGCTGTCTGCGACAGTTTTTCGTCTCTTCTGTGGGATATAGAGTGTTATCAATGCGGAGCATTTGAAGTGTACATTGCGGCAAATCCGCAAAATATCGAAATTTTCCAAACTGGCAGAATCATCGGCAGAGATGATGACAGGGAGCATTTCGGCATTATCGAATCTGTCAAAATAGATACAGATGCTGAAAACGGTGATTATCTGACAGTTTCAGGCAGATTCCTGATGTGCTTATTGGAGCGAAGAATCATCTATCCGACTTATTCAGCGACTTCACCGACAAAATATAGTGATATTGTTCACTCTGTCGTTTCGCAGAACTGTATGAGTGACGATAACCGCAGAATACCGGGACTTTCTCTCGGAGAGGTCAGCGGTGAGTGCTGGGAACAGACCACGAAATTACAGGTCAGCTACACCAATCTCATGGAATGGATTTACACTGTCTGTGAGAAAATCGGCGGTACTGCAAATATTCGGCTTGTTAAGGCTGAAAATGAGCATTATCAGATGCTGTTTGAACTCTCGCAGGGAACGGACAGGAGCATTTTGCAGGAAGAAAATCCGCACATTGTCTTTTCAGACGGATACAGCAATCTGCTGTCATTCAGCTATGCGGAGGACATTTCTGTTCAGCAGAATTTCGCCTATGTTCTGGGGCATGGTGAAGGTGCAGACCGTAAAAGAACAACCTATTTTGACGGAGATGAACCGTCCTATCTTAAGCGTTATGAGGTGTATGTTGACGCAGATGACATTTCAGAGGAAGAACAGCTTGATGGCGAAACAAGGCAGATTCCGGAAGAGGAATATATTGAACTGCTCAAAAATCGTGGCTCTGAGAAAATGATTTCACCAAAGACTGCATCAGAATCGACAATCGCAGCAAACAGCACGCAGTACCAATATCAGAAAGATTATGCTGTCGGTGATTACGTCACTGTTCAGCATATCCGTTTCGGCATGATTCAGCCGAAAATACAGCTTATCGGCATGGTAGAGGGATTCGACCAGAACGGCAGAAGCCTGACACCAACTTTTAAGGAGGGATAATTTATGGCTTTTTCAAGCGGATTTTTCAATTCAAAAGGTCTTGACAGGACGTACACAGCAGAAAATTTCACCGATTACCTGTCAGGCCTGATTTGCAACGGAATTTTGGACACTTACGGTGACTGCTTTGAACTTACTGCACCGACAAAGGGCTTAAAGGTCATTCTCGGAAAAGGGAAAGCGTGGCTGAATGGGCATTACTTTATAAACGATGCGAAATACAGCATTGACTTGTCGGAATATCAGGACGAGTCCCTGCCGAGATATGTCACAATCGGCATTGTCTGTGATGTTTCCGAGGGTGTTCGTGATGTCAGGATTGAGGTGGTCGCAGGAACTCCGGCAGAAAATCCCTCTGTTCCGTTTATTCCGACAGATATGAACCGTACAAAATTAACGCTTTATGCTGTCCGGCTCAATGTCGGAGCGAAATCCCTGTCTGAATTTGACTGGTTTGATTACAGGGAAGATAACAATTTGTGCGGCTACTGCCGCTGTATTCTGGGAAAATGCAGGGTCACGGATATGTTGGCACAGCTTGCAGAACTGAACGCTCAAATTGATAAATACAATGAAACTATTGAAGGCTTAAATAACAAAATTGATACTTTGCAGCTTAAAATTGATGACATGACAGGCGATATTGTCAAAGTCGGTCAGTGCGGTGATGACATTTATTATGTGCTGTATTCGGACGGAAAACTTCTCCTCCGTGGCACCGGTGAAATGTACGATTACGGCACTGCTATCCCAATTTCTGACTGCCATTTTCCGGATATTGATGGTGACGGAAGGGTGACTGCATCGGATTCTTCTTTAATTTTGGCTGCCGCTGCCAATCTCGGAACGGGACATGAATCGGGTCTGACTCCGGAACAGGAGCTGCTTGCTGATGCCAATCGTGACGGCTCAATTAACGCTGTTGATGCTTCACTTGTGTTGTCTTTCGCCGCTGACCTCGGTGTCGGAAAGTACAGCAACAATCAGGACGGCTGGACAGAATTTCTCAGTGACCAGCGTGCAGGCGAGAAACTTTCTCCGTTTTTTGATGACCAGAATATCAAGTCTCTGGTTGTTTCAGACGGTATTACTTCGCTTGGGACATTTGCTTTTAACTATTGTAATCAGTTGGGTTCAGCATCTCTCCCTAATTCACTGACGAAAATAGGAAGAAATGCATTCGCTGTTCTTGCAAGTGATGTTTATGGTCTCACAAGAATTTCAATTCCAAATAAAGTGACAGAAATTGGTCAGTACGCCTTTGCTAATACAAGAATTACGAGTCTGACCATTCCACGTTCAGTGACTGCCGTTGGATATTATGCGTGCCGAGGTTGTGCCGACCTTGCCACGGTTCGTTATGAAGGTGCTGTCATTGGTTCATATATGTTTGCAGGGTGTACAGCACTTACAGATTTCACCATTGCGAAAACTGTAAAGGAAATTCAGACCTGTGCGTTCTGTTCCTGCAATAAGCTGAAAACTTTGAATTATGAGGGTAGTCTGAAAGACTGGACAGCAATCGAAAAACAGAAAAAATGGGACAGTTCAGCTAACCTTACAAAAATTCAGTGTTTCGATGGTTATTTGAGGTATGATACAGAAAGTGGCGAATGGGAAGAGGTGAAAGAAAATGCTTAAATTTCTGGTAAAAAATCAAAAAATTGAAATTCTGGAGCGTGAGGTAATTGCCTCCGACCAGATTTCTTTTGTGACTTTGAAGTTTACATTTGACGGTGACTGGAAGAAATTCTATAAAGTCGTGCAGTTCACGCAGTGCGATGAAACTTATAACCGTGTGC
>JAFRMZ010000104.1 GCA_017430465.1 Oscillospiraceae bacterium | reverse complement strand
TTCTATGGCAAATGCTGCATTGAATCCTGATGTTATGGTAACAATCTGCAATGGAGAAGCAAAATTATATTATACTGCTGATTATTTGACAGTATTAACACAGCAGGCGTATATTGGCGAACTGCTTCCATATGATGTTAATCATGCAGGTGTATGGTTTGATGACAGCTCAGTTTATACTAATTTCTTAACAGATGAAACTGGTGCTTTGGTTTCCAACTGTGGCTATGACCCCATTACAGAAGCAGGATGTGTAAAGGGAGGCATTATTACACTCAGGGAAGAAACTTATGATATTTCCAAAGGATGCTATAATTTAGCAATTGTTCCACCTGCCATGCTTGGCGGAGCAGATTACAGTACGATTGACAAAGATGAATTGACAGTACACTTAAGAGTAACAGATTTTCAGAAAGTCGCAGAATACTCTGAACAAAATGTGAAAGATTATGTAAAAGTGAATTATCCTTATGATAAATCCGCACTTCGCAGACAGATTGACCTTGCGCAGACTTATCTTGATAATTCAAGTAATTACACATCAGAAAGTATTGCAAATCTGAAAACAGTACAGTCAAAAGCGTCTGAAATTTATACAGAATCTTTTAATGATATTGCAGAGTCTTCTAACGCATATGAAGAACAGATTTCTCTTGTGCAAACAGCAATTGAAAAGCTTGAAAAACAGGATGTGAACAATCTCGCTGATGGTAAGTATATTATTACCGGAAAGATGGTGAAGGCTGACGGTTCTGATACTGCTTCTATGTCAGATGCTGGTATTAATCATACTGTTGTTCTGAATGTCAAGGATGGCAAGTACACTGCTGAACTGGAATTCAAGCCTATTGAGATTACAGGTATTGAAGGAAAGCTCCAGAATCTCTGGTACTACACTGACTACACCATTAACAGCAATGGCACAATGACCGGCAACGCAAAGGAAGAAGCTACCGTTGCTGCCAAGTATGATGACGGCTATCCGCACTATCTGGATATTGAACTCATCAACAAGGCGAACTATGAATATGACTATATTCCGCTTCATGTCTATGTTCCGGCAATGACAGGCAGCGAAGACCAGGATGTATATCTGGTTCTCGACTGGTCTACTCTTGCAAAGGCTGATGATATTTCTACCCTCAACGGTCAGAGTCTGACACTCCCCGGCGTGGAACTGCCCGGTTTTGGTCTGAATTTCTTTATGAATTTCAGTGCACAGACACTGGCTGACGATGGTGCAAAGGTAGTATTCACACTGCCGGACGGCTCAATTGCTGAACAGCTCATCAGTGAAAGCACAAAAACAGACAACGGCTACAAGTTCACAGCACTTGTGAATGCAAAAGAAATGACAGTTCCGGTCAAAGCACAGGTTGTTCTTTCCAACGGCGAAACAGGCGAAACATATTCCTGCTCCGTAAAGAAATACGCTGATGAACTGCTTGCAATGGACGGTATCAGCGAAAAGACAGTCAAACTTGTGAATGCTTTGCTGAACTACGGCGGATATGCACAGGAATACTTCGGTTATGAAACTTCCGACCTTGCGAATGCTGGTGTGCCTGCAATGGCAGCGGTATCTGATGCAGATTTGGAAGAGTATGAAATGACAGTTTCCGGTACAATAGACGGTATCGAATACTATGGTTCTTCACTGGTACTTGAAAACAGCACAGCAATGAATATTTATTTCAAACTGGCTGACGGCAAGAAAGCCACTGATTTCGCATTCAAGGCTGGCAAGACAACACTGACTCCGACAGAAACAGGAAATGGTCTGTGCTATGTAACAGTTTCAGGCATTTCCGCAGCAGACCTCGGTGCAGAAACAACAGTAAGTGTTGGCAAGCTGAAAGTTATCAGCAGTCCTTACAGTTATGTTTACACAGCCCTGACGAAATCTCAGAAAGAAAAGCTCCTCAACATTACGAAAGCACTTTATCTGTATGGTGAAGCTGCGGCAGCGTATGTTGGATAATACTGGAGGTGAACAGAGTTGAAAGAAACATATGTAACGCCAGAAACAGAGGTTATCCGCTTTGAAACGGAAGATGTTATCACGACAAGCGTAACAGGAAATGAACTGGAAATTCTGACTGGTGAGAGTAATTAGTTATCAAAACACAGGGCAGGCAGGGAAACTTATCCTGTCTGTCCTTGTTGTTTAATTCTATCTTATTACGAAAGGAAACGAACACATGAAGAAAACGATTATTGCCGGAGTTATGGCATTATCGCTCGTATCCGGCTTATCAGCAGTCACTGATTTTTCTGCTGTGACTGTTCCGGCTGTTACAGCACACGCATCTGATAAATTAGAAATTGCATCCCATGCAGGGAAATACACTTTATTCCTTTCAAATGAGAGCAGTGTATCTGCTTTCCCAGGCTTTTATAAAGTCCGGAACAAGGTCGCAAATTTAGCTTTGCGACCTTGTTCGGGAATTTGTTAATTTTTATTATCTCGTAAACTGGAGGATATATCTATGAAAAATAGAATGCTAATCATTTTGTTATCTTGTGCAATGTTCCTGCTTTCTGCTTGTGCAGATAAAAATGATACCACAACTGCATCTGTTTCACCAGTTTCTGAAAATCAGAATCATACAGAACTGACTTCGGAGAACAGCATAGAAACTGTCTTAAATGATGAAACAAGTGAAATACAGGAAACGGAAGAAACGATTTCAGATTCAGATTTGGAAACGACACTCATCTCTTCTACAACTGTTTCAGATATTAAAGAAACATCCAAAAGTGAAACAGTAACAGTTACTGCTCAAAGCAATCAGGAAACTGTGGCACGGCAGGAACAAGAATCAAAATCTGCTGCTGATACTGAATCATCAGTTAAGGTGCAAATTCAGAATCATGCCGTTGAAAATAGCAACGAATTTGAAGAAATCCTTGTTCCAGATTATCAAGATATATTGAGTAATGAAACAAAATCGAATCCGACTGACACCAATCATGAAAGTAATTCAGAAAAAGAAATAACAGTGGAAGAGGTAACAGAAGAAACAACAGATGAAGCTGCAAGTCCGGATGTAACAGAGGGTGCAATTGAACTGCCTTTTATTCCTGCACATTGAGGTGTCATCATGATTAGAAACGTCTATACCATTGCCGGATATACATTTATAATAGAGTCAATTTATAATGCTGTTCATGAACTGTGCATAGAATAACGGATTTTACGATTCAGATACGGCAGTCCGATATTGATTATGAGCGTCAGCGTTCTGAACAGAGTAACTTGAAAGAGGGCATTCCAGTCCGGAATTTCTCTGACAGCTATCTGGAAACACTGGCAGTCTACCGGCAGCTTTGTGAACATCTGATTGATAAGAATATCATTCTTTTTCATGGTTCAGTGATTGCCATTGACGGAATTGCTTACTTATTTACAGCAAAATCCGGAACGGGAAAATCCACACATACCAGACTCTGGCGTGAACATTTCGGAAACAAAGCTGTCATGATTAACGATGACAAGCCCCTAATAAAAGTAGAAAATCATTCTGTGACTGTCCACGGAACACCGTGGGACGGCAAGCACAGAATCAGCACAAATACTTCTGCTCCGCTGAAAGCAATCTGTCTTTTGAACCGTGGTGAAGAAAATCATATCTGTGAAGTTACCAGACAGGAAGCCTATACACTCCACTGCTATACTATCCTCTATTGCAATATAAAATAAAGTATGGTATAATAATAAAGAGGAGGATGATAGAAATGAAAAGAATCAAAATAGAATTAAGTCCGGAAGAAGATGCCATCGTGTATTAT
>JAFRMZ010000103.1 GCA_017430465.1 Oscillospiraceae bacterium | reverse complement strand
TCAACCGTTATATCAAACGTTTCCGTATTCTTTCTTCACGCTACAGAAATAAAAGAAAAAGATTTACTCTTCGTGCTACATTGATTTGTGCCATCTATAATTTTCAGCATTCACTTTAAAGTTTCCGAACAGGTCTAATATTCCAATCTTATTGCCGATAATCCCCAAAACAGCTCCAATCCTACATAACAAATCCACTGCCCCCATACAGCCCATTTACTTTCATTCATATCTGATTATCTCCTCTCTGTTCAAAAATAACTTTCACTAATGCCAATCATATTTCTCCAGGATGCTTCGGAAACTTTCCAGCTGTCCTCAGAAGTCTTGAAAACATCCAGAAATACTACAGAATCATCATCATAGTATGTTTCCAGCCGATAGGCTTTTTCAATCTCGAATGTGCAGTTGAAATTAGTTTGATAATAATATCTGATTCTGTCAATGCCTGTTTCGTCAAGTTTTGTTTTTTCTTCGATTTCCAAGTGATAGTTTACCTTTTCTTCAAATACTTCCTCCAGAAACTTGTTTGAAGATGCCATGAAAGAAGAAATTTCTTCAAAATAGCTTTCTGGGAGCTGTACATAAATCACATCCGGGAAAACTGCTGCACAGATTGCCTCGCCGTCTGCTTTTTCCATTGCTTTTGTGAGTCCCTTCACTGCACTGTTGTATGTCAAATAATATGCTCCTACTCCGCTGGACTGCGAAGATGTTTTCGAAACTGCCCGAACACATCCCCTCAGTAAAAGAAAAGCAATTGCAAGCACACCAATCACTGTAAGATATTCTGAAAGAGTTGCCCCCTTTTTCTTTTCAGCTGTGGATTGTTCTTTATTTTCCTGCGTTTCCATAGCTTACTCCCCTTTCATATTTCTGAAAAAATGATTGACTTTTCTGAATTTGTATGATACAATCAAAACAGAATCTTTCTGTAATTCTATTGTAACATGGTTTTGAAGCAAATTTATCCAAAAATTCATTGAATTTATCCAAAATTTAAGGGGGATTATCATGCTGACAGTCAATACATTTCTGGCGTTACTGCTGAAATCAAAGCGTGAAGGCAAGGGAAAAATCAGCAACGGCATGTTCCTGATAAAACTGATTTCTACGCTCTCAGACGATAATGAAAGTGATATTATCAAGTTATTTACTATCAAAATTGGCAAGGAGCGTGATAAAGAGCTGAACCGCATTGCTGACAGACTCGTGAAAAATTCAGCGAAATATCCGCATCCTGATGAAATCTATAGTGTAAAGCTGACGAAATTTCAGAGACTGTGCAGTCAGGAAAAGCCTAATGCAAGTGAATATAAGCTTTATCTGGAACAGATGAACGCTTTCTGCCGGAATTACTTGGATAATCAGAAATATACTGCTCTGGTCTATACTCTTCTTGAATTTCTGCATCAGGATGAGAATATCAGATTTATTTTTTATGGTAATCAATTTATAAATAAATCTGAATTTTTCGGAAATTATGCGCATCCGAAAAAGATATGTCTAGAAGCTCTGCTTGTCGGACTGTGGTATCAAGTTCAGATGTCCAGAAATACCGAAAATGCGAAATCTACAGAGTTTCTAACCTTGCCCGAAACGCTGTCATTTTATGTGTTTTTGATGACGGATTCTGATGAGTATATTTTCCGGAAAGAATATTCTGTTCTGAAATCAGAAATGAATCTTGATATGCCTGTCGATTTTCTGTACAGTCTCCGAAAAAATGCAGAATTGACCAGTCCGGTTGATTTTCGTCATTATCCTCTTCAACTGAAAAATCAGAAAAATCAACTGCTTTCTGAATCTGATTTCTGGAATCAGTTTCATCATCATTCGCTTTTATACAGCTCTGAAAGCATAGGAAAATCAGAGTTTTTACGGGAAAGAATCCGGAATCATGATAATAAAGTCACTTATTTTCTGATTTCTTTATCAAAATATTGCCCGGATGTGCTAAACTGGATTCTGATACAGATTCTGCTGAAATATCACTATCAGAATTTTTATCAGAGCTATGGTGCCTGTATCGCTTGTGAAACAGAAGCTGTTGTGCATCAGAAACTGACAGAACTGTTTCAGATTCTGACAAGAACTTCTGCTGACAGTCAGCCGGATTATGTATTGTTTCTTGATGGTATGAATGAAATTCTTCCCGAGAATCGAGATTTTTTCATTCAGGAACTGCAATGGATTCACCAGAATCTGAAAAATGTAAGACTCCTTCTGACAAGCCGAATCATTCCGGCTCATACGTTTTTTGAAGATTTCCAGAAGTTTGAACTTTGTGGAATCCCGGAAAAATCGCTTTCTGATTTGCAGGAATCGCAGAATCTTATAGAATTACTGAAAATGCCGATATTTCTGAACCTTTTTCTTGAAAACAATTCACTCCGGACAAAAGGAAAACTTCTGGATTTTTACATTATGAACTATGCGCCTGATAAGCAGATGATGCGTTTTTTAGTTCAGTACGCTCTGCCAATTGCTGTCCGTGATATGCTCCAAAATCATACAGAAGAACTTAACCGTTCTAACCTGTCCGATGCGATTGATATGGCTTTTGAAATGTATGTTTATAATTCCGCTGTTTATGAAGAGTTTCTTGCCCCGAAACACTTTCAGAACCAATTGCTTCTGCAAGAGAAAAAACAGGGAAATTTTATTTCTCTTCTTCTGGAATGTTCCGGTTTTCTGGCAGAAACAGAAGAAAAAATCCGGTTCACACGGCAGTATTTCATAGATTACTTTGCTGCAAAATATATCCTGAATCTGTCCGAAATGCTTGATACTGTGTATCATGTCAATTTTACAGACCTGAATGAAGAACTCATTGAAACTTATCGGCTGGATGAAAGCTGTTTTGGTGATTCCTGTGACAGATATTCAAAAATCTATAAACTGGTTGAGGAAATCAATCATGACTGTTATAAAAATTCTCTTTCCTATCTGGAAATGATGAAAGAAAAATATTATCATCAGATGGAGAAAATATTATCTCCGGAATATTGGGAATCCACAAAAGAAAAGTTCCATGAAATAGCTCTGAAAAATATGGGAGCTGTAATAGACTAATCATAATCAATTATACAGATTCAGCCCGGTGTTTGCCGGGCTGTTCCGTTTTTTCAGGCATCATCTGATGTATCAGCATCTGCAAAATAAAACCAGCTGGACATCATTGTGACTCGTTCGATATGTTCCTGAAAACGCTTCATTTCCTCTACTCCGCTAACGAACATTTTTCCAGTAGTATAGCTGACCGAATTGACAATGATATGCATATGAAATCTGGAAAATCCACGTTTTTTCTGATGAATACACCATATTGTCTGATATGTTCCATCAAAATAGGAAGCAATCCTGTGTCCGTGATTCCATGCTGTCAGTTTATCTTCTACATCGCCTTCAAAGCTGATGATGAAATGAATCAGCGGATTTCCGCTTATCTTTCCATAATACCGCCGGACTGCCAGCATCTGTTCATATGCATAACCCGTATGATACGGGTCAACACCATGTCCGTAGATATATATCAGCTTTTCATCATTTTTTACATAATTGCAAGCCTTTTCAAGATAATCTATTCCGCCGGATGTATTGCGCTTTACTTTAACTCTGACCATAATTCATGCATCTCCTGTTCTAAGAATTCTGCTGTTTCCGGCTCATAATCTTTAATCGCCTTATACGCAACATTTACAATTCTCTGTATCTTCACCATCAATTCCGGTGTAAGCCCGTTCTTTCCATGTACAGCAATCTGTGCAAGATAGCCACTCATGCTCATGTGATGAAGCTGTGATTCTTCTTTGAGGTTTTCATACCCTTCCTCTGTCAGTCTCACTGACAACACTTTTCCCTTTTTTTCTTCATTATCTCTCATAATCATCGCTCCTTTAGATATTCTATGTTAATATATAATAGCAGGGCTCGCTTCGCTCCCTATATTATTATGTAGTGTTTTTTCAAAAATATAGCGAAATTTCTGTTTTTCCCTCTTTTCAGATATATATTATTATCGTGAATCATGAATACAGATATGTTCATGATAATCTCAAAGAAGGGAGTGAATGCTATGTTTGACAACCAGCGTTATCTGACCAGAGGCGTGAACGAATCTATTCCATTTGAGACTCAGGCTTTTATTTGGAACTGCATTGACCGTCTGCCGGAAAACGAAAGAGACTATTTTCAGATTTTCGAGCTTGAAGACATCGGCGGTATGCAGCACATCGTCCACAAATCCGAACTGCCGGAATACAGGATGAATTACTTTATCCCGATGATGAAAGCCGTCACTGCCAAAGTCTACGTTATCGACAGCACAGAATATTCGACTATGCTCCTGGCTGAGGAGTATTAAAATCAGCCAAATACCGAACAAAATGCCCCTGCCGTATGGCAGGGGTAATTGTTTTATCTCATCTCAGAAAGGGGGAATTCAAATGAACATACTCGACGAACTGGCAGAACACTTTGACACAAGAATCAGCAGCAAGGAGCAGTACGGCAGAGCATTAGCTGAACTCAATGCCTTCTGCGAACAGGAACTTGACAAAGAACAGGCAGAGAAACTCAATGACATTGCCGGAGACCTGATTCATGCCGTAGCCGCTGTTAATTCCAGAGAGGGCATGAAACTTGGTGCGAG
>JAFRMZ010000102.1 GCA_017430465.1 Oscillospiraceae bacterium | reverse complement strand
TTCTTCCCATTGTTTTTTCATAATACACGATGGCATCTTCTTCCGGACTTAATTCTATTTTGATTCTTTTCATTTCTATCATCCTCCTCTTTATTATTATACCATACTTTATTTTATATTGCAATAGAGGATAGTATACAATTATTCAAAGACTGATATTCATTCTTGCAAATGCTCTCTGCCATGCTGATGAGATTTATGTTCTGTGCTATACCCGTTCGGCAAAAAAAGTCATTGAAACGCAGATTGAAGAAGCTGTTTCCAAAGGCATTCTCAAGCCTTCCGCAAAAAATATCTGCATTTTCACTTTTGATTCTTATGCCGGTTATTTTTTGATGGCAATGAAAGAACAAAATATTATCACAGAAGATTTTTCCGGTTATGACTACAATTCCAGAATCAAATTATTTAATCAATATGCTTCAGCAGAAGATTTTGAAACGATTCAGTATTTTATTATAGATGAAATTCAGGACCTTGTCAATGAACGTGCAGAAATGGTACTGCATATTCTGAAATATTTAAAATGCGGCTATCTGCTTGCAGGTGACCGGTGTCAGTCTATTTATGACTATGAAGCAGATGAAGACGCTATGATGGATTCTGTAAAGTTCTATGAACTGCTGGAACAGCAATTTCCGCCAGAGATTCAAAGATATGAAATCACCGGCAATAAAAGACAGATTTCTGCTTTGGCCGAACAGGCTGACAATATGCGGAATATTCTGCTGAATGACAGCTTCCTTGCTCAGAATCAGTGTGCACAGAATGTCATGAAACAATATGCTGAAAATATAAAAATAGAAACTTATATCAGGAATTTCACAGAAATGCCGGCTTCTTCCACTGCAATCCTGTGCCGCAGCAACGGCGAAGCAGAATATATCAGCACATTGCTCTGTGAAAGAAAAATTCCTCATATATTAAACAGAGGTGTGAATCATACTGCTGTACTTCCAAGATGGATTGCAGAAGTTTTCTGGGATGCGTGTCTTGAAAGCATCAGCAAAGAGGATTTTATGGAACGTTTCTGTTTCAGATGTCATTCTTCTTTGAACCCTGAAGAAATATGGAACTGGTTCTGTAAAATTACAAATACACAGAATTCAGTTGTACTTGATATTTCTAAGCTGATTACAGCATTGACTTTTGTAAATAACATGCCGTCTGACTTTTATGATGAAATACCTCTGCTGACAGTTTCTACTATCCATAAGGCAAAAGGAAGCGAATTTGACAGGGTTATTTTGATTAATTCAGATATTACCCCTTCCGACAGCAGTGCAGAAGAAGCAAGAATCCGGTATGTTGCACTGACACGTCCCAGAAATCAGCTGGTTACCATGAAAAAGAATATCAGATATTTTAAGCGGACTATATCCGGAAGAATTATTGAAACAGGGCTGCATAATATCTACAAATCAAGCAACAGATTCTGTAAATGCATTACCATCGGTTTAACAGGAGATATTGACAATACTGCTTTTGTTTCCGGTGACTTTGAAGCAGTTCTGGATTTGCAGGAATATATCATTCACAATGTGCATCTCTACGATAAACTTACAGCGAAACGCTCATTGCTTACAAAAAATTATGAAATTTTTCATAACAATCGCTGTATCGGTTCATTCTCAAAACAGATGCTGAATGAACTGGATTTGGGATTGCAGGCTGTGGATTATAAAAACCGTCTTCCTGACCGGCTGGAAAATATCTATGTCAGCAGTATTACAACAGAATTATTAAGAACATTCAGCAGTCATGTTCCGGCAGAATTTCAGAAATCAAGAATTTGTTTCGGAATACAGGTGACAGGACTCGCAAAACTTATTTTTGAAAAGAAGTGATGATTATGCAGAAATTTTCAGAATTTTATAATACCATTGATGACATTATCCGGCATTGCAGAACAGATTTTATTGGTCCTGTCGAAGAAGAGGAAGTCATCGAAATAGAAGACCCTTTAAGCCGCTATACAATCGGCATTCTGTGGGCACAGCCGAAAGAAAAAAATTCTGAAACTATAGAAATATCCAATGCATTGGAAGAAGCGTTTGAAGAAAATTCAGAAGATAACGAAGACGTGAGAAATCTGAATATATTCAAGCCTTCTTCTATGGGCTTGTCTTTTACAGTTTCCGGACAGGATAAATTAAACGTTTCTTTTTCATATGCTGTCTATCATCATTTTGAACGGCAGATGAAAAAAAAAAAACGGAAAAATTATCCAACAGCACTGCTATTCCCGTGAGGCAAAAAATTTTTCATCCATAATTTCCGTTCCGGACAAAGTGAGTCATCTTGTGCTGTCAAAACCAGAACAAGATATTTTTGTATCTTTTCATGTCAGGAGAATAAACGAAGATGACAGCAGACTCGTAACAATTTCTGTATTAAATAAAAATAAAGCAGAAAATGATTTTATAGATACTAATACCAAGGCTCTTTTTCAGTGTAAATTATCTGTCAGAAGTAAAAACGGCTTTTTGCCTGTTTATCAGGGAAATCATCATAAATCATTTGAAGAACAAAAGAATGATATGCTTTATGATGCTGTCAATAATTATGTTTACGGTCACGGCTGTTCTGCTGTTCATGTTGAAAAGAACGGAATAACAGAAGAAATTCGGAGTGAATTTATCTCCAGATATAGGATGCTCCAGATGATGCCAAGATTATTACAGCATACAGAATAT
>JAFRMZ010000101.1 GCA_017430465.1 Oscillospiraceae bacterium | reverse complement strand
CCCTTAAATAAAGTAACCATAAAAGTATTTCATGACGGAAAACTTGTAAATACCGATGAATTTGATAAAGTTTCTTTAAATCAAGGACTTACTTGCTTTAAAATCGATGATGACTATATTTTCGTAAATTTTAAATACCTGAATGGGAATTTGTGGTGGATAGAAAGTAGAGCCTTATGTGGTATTGGCAGAAGTTTTTTTGTTGCTGCTACCAGTGCGATTGCAAATCTAACTGATGGTTTGGCATCTTCTGGAGATGGTGCTTGGCATAATTGTGAACAGTATCATGGTTCAGAATTGTGGAGTGAATATTTAAGTACTGAACTGGATTCATACTAATAACAAATTTTGATTTATACAAAACATCATAGTTATTCCAAATCGCCTTTTTTCCGCTTCTGTTCCTGTAATGCCCTCTCATTTCTGAGGTAATCGTCAAGAGTCTGACGAGCATAGTTCAGCTCACTGGTCTGTGCTTTCAGAGCCTTGTACTGTTCATGCTTTTCCTTACGCTGTTCCGACAGCCTGTCACGTTTCCGCTCCATGCTTTCAGGAGTAGGAATCGAACCGTCCGGAAACCACTCTTTCAACTGCTTTGATGCCTTTTTATACTGCGTGATTTCATCAGCGTGAGTATTAGCAAATTTGAGTTGCTTCCGTCCGGCTAACAATTTCAATTCGTCCATAATCGGCTTGTACTTCTGATAGGTACGAGCCGTTTTTATTTTCGCTGACAAGTCCTCAGTCTGCGTGTGCAGAGTGTTGAGTTCTTCCGACAAAGCACCCATTCTGGCGAAATCAGAAAGTGCATGATTTTCCAAATCCACACTATCTTGAATCCCATACTTTGTGAGAATATTTATCACTCTCGATGCTTCTTTCATGTTCTGAATGTCTGCCCAGCGGTTCAGATAAACGGAATCCTGAAATTTTTCAGCCGTTGTCCTGATGATTTTCGTCCTCGGAGTATAGCTGACAATGCCCTTGTACATTTCGATTCTCCGCTTGATTTGCTTCGTTTCGTAGTACCAGCCCAAAGTCTTGGCTCTGCTCCATTTCTGCTGACCTTTCATGCGAAATTTCAGGTCAATTTTATGCTTCGGATTGTAATCCACCTCGATACCTGATTCACGACATTTCTGCAAAAAATCCTCAAAGTTTTCACTCTGCTTGATTATTTGGTCGATGGCAAATTTCAGTTTCGCTTTCCATGACAATCCCTGACGGTTCATATCCCATTCGTAATGGCTTTTGCCTTTGCTCTGTTCCGGATTTTCAATGACGAAAAGTCCGTTCGCCCGACAGATTTCATCAGAAATAGTTCTCAGATTCGCCCATGCTCGCTCGTTGACTTTTCCCTTATCTTCCAGATACTCAAAACTCCTGAAATTCGTCATATTCACATTATTGAAAATACAATGCAGATGAATATTTTCAGTGTCCGTATGGACTGCAAGCACATACTGATACTGATTTTTCAGAAACTTTTCGCACAATAACTTTCCGATTTCAAGAGCCTGTTCCGGAGTGATTTCGTCCGGTGCGAAGCTCTGAATCATGTGATGCGATAAGATTGTTGTCTTTCCCGTTCCGCTGTCACGGATATTCTGAAACATTCTGCTTGCTTCTGCGGGATTGGCAGTACAGCCGAAAGTGTAGACCAGTCTGCCGTTGTCGGTCTTGTCCGGATTGACAATATAGGCTATGGCTTTAGCTTCCGTAGAAGTGATTGAAAATAGTTTAGTTGCCGCCAAATTTCGCTCATCTCCTCTTTGATTTGCGTAATATCTTCATCATAAATATTGCCTGTCGAATTGACTCTGACAGCAATCTGATTGATGTTGTTAGCGATATTCCCGACAAGGGAAATCAGCTTGTTCAGCTTCTCATCGCTGAATACAATCACCATGCCTTCCAGAATCATCTGACGGACAAACCGACTCATGGATTTACCGCCTGCAAGCCTAAATTTATCTTCTATTTTTTCAAGTTCTTCATCACTGACCTTGAATGTGATGACATGATTTTTTCTGCTCATATCTTCTCCTTTTTCTTTCGGGGTATTAGGGGTGAAACCCTCTAACAAGCTGTGTTATCGGTACGCTTTCCAATTTGTGAACAAATTGTGAAAGTAATACCGATAACCTTGCTTGCTGGGTTTGAAAACCGAACTCTGTGAGTGTTTTCAATTGAGCCTCTGGCTCTGGAATTTCTCCGCTGTGCGGATTGAAAAACTCCCTCTATATATACACCGGACTTTTCACACAAAATGCAACCCTCTGAAAGAAAAAATTTAATCGTAACGGGAAATTTTTTCATTATCCGTCAAAGGCAGACAGTCATGCTCCACCAGATAATCATTGCAGGCAGCTACGCAATAAAAAGAGCCGACACTCAGCAGATACTTGTAGTATCGCTCGGTCGGCTTGTTATCTCTCAAAAACTGTCCGTTGAGGTTTACCAGTCTGTTTCCGTCATCAGGAGTCATGTGAAGTCCGACTGCAAGAGCAATTAGCAATTTCAAATCATGCTTTACATTGCCAGCACCTCTGACACGCAGACTGTCAACTGTCCTTACAGTAATTCCGGTTCTCGCTGAAATAATTTCAGACGTAACATTTTCAAGGTGAATGTACTTCGTCACAAGTTTATAAAATTCATCAGTTTCAGGAACTTCTTTCAGTGCTTTCTCCTGTGACGGAATTTTCCTGATAGGTTCAT
>JAFRMZ010000100.1 GCA_017430465.1 Oscillospiraceae bacterium | reverse complement strand
TTTGTTTTCATCCGGATGCCTACAGCATAAAGCCGGATTTCCTGAATTCCAGCTTTTGTCAGGCACATAGCAATTCCGTGTCCCAGTTCGTGAATCATGCAGACAAGAAGCGACTGTTTCAGCAAACCGGCATCCGCCTGCATAAACAGTATTGCCAGCATCGCCGGAAAGCCGAAATCCATAATAATTCTGCATTTCTGAAATTTCAGTTCCAAAGCTGTTTCACCTGTTCGATGATATTCAGAACCCACGGCAGAGATTCTTTATGCATCTCGCTTTCAAACTGATTCACGACGTTCTGGAAGCTCTGCACATCCCATAACCTGACGGAAAACAAAATTGTCAGAATCACAATGCAGATAATATACTGAATAAAAAACACATCCGCACAGCTTTGTTTTTTTTCAGGAGGCTCTGCTTTTTTCAGGACAGGGGGAATCCATTCGGATGTTTTTTCATCTTCGGGATTCTGTTCGGGAATTTCGAGAATGACTTCATCATCTTCCGGCATGATACAAGCTCCTTTCAGGATTTTGTCATATTCTATGCGGAGACAGAATCGAAAATGCATTTTCTCTACGTTTCATAGGTTGCATTTGCAACAGTTTCATGCTATGATAGAGTTATCAAAATTCAAAAGGAGATGTTTTTTCATGAATCATTATGTAACTGGTGCGCTTATCAAAACCATGCGTGAAGCGCAGAATCTGACACAAACCGAACTTGCCGGAAAAATCAACGTCAGTGACAAAGCCGTTTCCCGATGGGAAACCGGCAGAGGCTTTCCGGATATTACTCTGCTCGAACCGCTTGCCAATGCGCTGAAAATTTCTGTCACGGAACTGCTTTCCGGCGGATGCGTCACAAACAGAAATCTTTCCGGAAACATGCTTCGTTCGTGTTTTTATATCTGTCCGGTGTGTGGAAATATTATTCATACGATGGGCGAAGCCGTCATCAGTTGCTGCGGAATTACCCTTCCGGTGACAGAAGCTGAACTTCCGGATGAAGCCCATCAGATACAAATTGAAAAAGTAGAAGATGAATACTTTATCACGATTCCGCACGAAATGACCAAACAGCATTATATTTCCTTTATCGCAAGCATCACAACAGAACGTGCTGAAATTGTCCGTCTGTATCCGGAAGGCAATGCACAGGCAAGATTTCAGCTTCGTGGAAGCGGCCGTCTGTACTGGTACTGTAATCATCACGGACTGATGTATCAGCCATTCAATACCAGAAAAGCCAACTCCTGAAAAAATGCCATGAAATGGAAAATTCCGTTTCATGGCATTGATTTTATTCTGTTTCGGGTTCTTTTTTGATGCCGAACACAAACCGGAGCACCCCTGCAAGGACTTTCGGACTTTTAATCACAACGATTTTCATAAGTAAATCCCTCCTGAATTCAGTATAGTATATCCTATGCAGAATCAGGATTTTTGTGACAGATGATTTTTCGGCGATAAATCAGAATTTATTCATCGGGGAACAGTTTATCATATACTTTTAGCCATTTGTCACCATATTTTGAATCGGCTCTCATTTCGAGTTCGCAATAAAAGTCATCCAGCAAATCCGTAAAAGAATCGAAAAATTCTATTTCGCCGTCAAATTCACGATAAAACTGATTATTTCTGAAATGAAAATAATAATCATCGCCGTCCCCTATTACAGAGCCGACACAGATTTTCTCATCTCCGATAGTCCCGACAGGGGGGAACAATTCCAGAAAACCGCCGTCTATGCGCAAATGCTTTGTCATTCCGAGCCACTCTTTATAGTCGGATGGCAGTGGATTTCCGATTTTATTTTCCCATTCTGAAATTTCCTGTTCTGTTGCAGGAGAATCCATTTCACAGCGACTTTTAAGTGAAATATAGACTTCACACATTTTTATAATATCATTATAATAATTTTTTATTCCTGAATTCATTGCGACTTTTCCTCTGATAAATCAAGCTTTTTGTAACGCCCTTTTTTCTTTTACAATTTTCCGGTAATCATCTCTAAGCAGAGCGTAGGAGATAAAATTTTCCATTAAGTTCACAATTTCCTCATCATCAAACTGCCAAGGTCTGTTATTTGTAAGCGTACCGAGATATAATTTTTTGCCTTTGAGCTCAATCGCAGGATAGTATTTCACAACATAATTCCGGACTTCTTCTGATTTTGCACTGCCTATTTTTCCGACTGCCATTTTTCCACTATGCCAGAAGAATATTTTTTCTTTATCTGCAAGCATATATGTATCAGCTACAAATTGCAAGGAATGATGCACATTTTTTCCGTCATTGATTCCAATATTAATACTTGTTTTTATTATATCTGGTTTTTCAGAAGTTGTATATGTGCTGATACTGAATGCTATCCGCATTTTCTTTTTATGATATGCAATCAGGAATATACGATACCATCCTTCAAAAAGACCGCCAGAAGCATTCCCATAGCTTTTCCATTGTACCCCTTCATCTTTCAGAAGTTCAAAAATTTTATACTTTCTTGCCGGAAGTGTATATTCTGTTTCTATAAAACATTCCCATAAATTGTTAAGTGCATGAACTTTTGCTTTATGTTTTTCAAAAGTATCTTCACCAATTATAGAACCAACATAGCAATCATCAGGCATTTCCCACGGAAAATAGGAAAATTCACTGACAATATTTCCTATATATTTTTGAATTTCTTCTGATGCTGAAATGTTTTCATCTTCCTCAAAATCAGAATAGATATACAATAACACCTCTATCACTCCTAAATTTATTTTGCCGTCATCACAAGCAGCAGATTTCCTTCCTTTACAGAAACATAAGCTCCGGCTGGAGTACTGACTTCATTACTCAATCCCAGTGGAAACAAATTTTTCAGTTCTGCATTTTCAAGCGGATATTTTGCGCCTGTAATCGTCACGCCTTTGCAGACTTCGGAAATCGCAAACAGCGAAAAATAAGGATAGAAATCTGGAATCAGAAAATCTGTTTCTCCGGTGTTCAGATTTGTGAGCACCTGTTTTTTATAATACAGTACGGCAGTCATATTTTCTTCGGCAATGTTCCGGAGCATCTGCAAATTGGCGATACTATGGTCGATTCTGTCACCGCCGAATGCACCATAGATTTTGAAAGTATCAAAGCCTTTTTCTTTCGCATACTCCACGCAAGCCCATGTATCAGAAACGTCTTTCTCGACTGGATAGCGGACAATTTTAATATCTTCCGGAAGCTTATTCGTATAGGAATCGAAATCGCCGATAAGCACATCCGGCTTGATGTTCTGTTTCAATGCGTGGCGATAACCGCTGTCCGCACATAGGATAAGTGCTTGTTCCGGAATACGGATGGTTTCTGTCACATCTCCTCCGGCAATAATCACACAGGTTTTCATAATTCCCACTCCTTGATTTGTTTCGATTCTTCGTACATTTCGCAGTAACTCTGATGACGGCTTTCCGGAATTTTTCCGGCTCTGACGGCTTCCAGTACAGCACAGCCTTTCTCGCAGGTATGGGAGCAGTCATGGAATCTGCATTGATTCTGATATTCGGCAAATTCGACAAAGCAGTCAGCGAGTTCTTCTTTTCTGATAATTGCATAGCGCATGGTATCGAATGTCGAGAATCCGGGAGTATCGGCGATATAGCCCCCACTTGCCAGCGGATAGAGCTGGGCATGTCTGGTAGTATGCTTTCCTCTGCCGAGTTTCTGACTGATTTCGCCTGTCGGAATGGCAAGCGTGGAATCCAGCGCATTGAGCAGAGTCGATTTCCCTGCACCGGAATTCCCTGTCAGGGCACTGACTTTATTCTTGAAAGCATCCCGAACGGCTTCGAGGGTTTCAGGTTTCTGATAATCAACAGGCAGAATCGGAATCTCTATCGAACTGTAAAGCTGATAAATCGCTTCATAAGATGCCAAATCAATTTTTGTCAGCAACAATAACGGCTGAATGTTTTTATAAGCCGATACGGCAATAAATTTATCCAGCAGTCTTAAATTCGGCTGAGGTTCGCACATCGAGACCACAAAGCAGAGCTGGTCGAGATTGGCAAGGGGCGGACGGATGATTTCATTTTTTCTCGGAAGCACTTCTGCAATGACATCCTGTTCCAGCCGAACCCAGTCACCGACATAAGGTTCTTGTTCTTTTCTGCGGAGAATGCCTCTTGCCGGACATTCTTTCAGAACACCGTCAGGGGACACTACGGTGTAGAGCCCCCTGACGGATTTGATAATGATATAGGCTTCCGAAAGATTACGTTCTGCCATTATACTTCGGGAGCATCCTGATTCGGGTCGGCAATTGCCTGACCATCGACATCAGTTGTAATTTCTTCGGTTGTTTCTTCAGTAGAGTGTGCTTCTGTAGCAGCAGCCGGTTCAGTGATAGGCTCATCAGTCGGGAGTTCGTAGGGGAATTCCTGCGGTTCTTCGACAGCGGGAGCAGCAGTTTCGATAATCGGGTCAGTGATGACAGGGGCGTCTGTTACAACAGGAGCTTCTGTCGGATGATTGATACCGCCAACGGCTTCAAATGCGCCCTGAACGTCTTCACGGACAGCCGTGTAAGAAATATTGGTGAAATCGAAGTTATACACACCAAGTTCAGCCTGCTGATTGGTTGCATAGTTACTCAGGATGACAACAATCTGCTGAGTGCCTGTACCTTCAACAGGGGTATTGACTGTACCGTTGGAGAATGCGGCATTGATAGTACTGCTGTATGCAATAGTTGTGCCGTTGCTGTCGAGGAAGTCGAGAACGAAACGTCCGGTTGCATTGGAAGGCAGTGTCAGAGAGAACGGAACGATACCAGTCGGGTCCTGACCGTTGCTGTAGGTCAGCGTAATTTCTGTACCGGGAGGAACGAGCTGACCAGCATCAATGCTCTGTGCGATAACGATATTTTCTTCTTCAGTAGAAGGAGCTTCCTGCGTAACGACTTTCAGGCCGTAATAATCGCAGAGGGTCTTGGCATGTTCGAGCGTATCGCCGATAAGGTTCTGAATTTCAACATTACCAGTTTCTTCGCCACGGCTGATATAAACCACGATTTTAGAGCCTGCTTCTGCCATTTCGCCGGCGGCAGGTTCAGTACGAATAACCTTAGAGGCTTCTACGCCTTCGGAGCTCATTTCGTATTTCTGTTCGATGATGAAGTCATCCTGTTCGAGCACCTTCTTGGCATATTCATAGTGATAGTTCTTGACATCGGGCACTTCCACCATGCTGATACCCAGAGAAACATTGACATAAACGGTCTGGCCGGTAGAAATGGCATCACCGACAGCAATATCCTGAAAATAGATGACATCTTTTTCGTAAGTGGAATTCTCTGTTTCATTAATCTGAATATCCAGATACGTGTAGGCATCTTTGGCTTCATAGTAGTCCATACCTACGAGATTCGGCATTTCGTACTTAGCAGACTGGCCTGTCTGTTCGATAACACCCTTGACGAGCCACAGAATAAAGAATACAGCGACTACAATAAATGCGATAGTGACGGCAGTCATGACAGGAATAAACAAGGAACGGGATTCTTCTTCTTCCTCCTCATGAAGAAGAAATTCATGAAACTGACTTGAACATCGTGGAAAAAAAAGGTCCTTGTCTTGAGGAGTTTGGCATTGCTCAAGCTCATGTTCATTAATAAATGAAGCC
>JAFRMZ010000099.1 GCA_017430465.1 Oscillospiraceae bacterium | reverse complement strand
TTTGCTTCGAGTTTGCCCATAATAAAACCGCCTTTCTGAATTTTGTCATATTTTACAAAAAATCTGCTTTGCTTTCTTTTATTATACAGCAGAACTGCCAGCTTGTCAAGAGCAAAAAACTGACTAAAAGTCATAAATTTGTACAGACTGTTTTGTGCAGTCATACAAAATACTGACTGGCGGTCATATTTTTTGGCAAAAACTATTGACTGACGGTCATTTTTGGAATATAATATAAGCAACAGCCAAATAAAATTAAGAGAAAGGATGGATGCTGTATGTTAAAGCTTGGTCAGCAGGTTGTCAAGCATAAAGTGCTGATTCTCATCATCGGCGTATTACTGATGATTCCGTCAGCTATCGGCTATCTGAATACAAGAGTCAATTACGATTTGCTTTCCTACCTGCCGGAAGATATTGAAACCATGATAGGCCAGAATATTCTGAAAGATGAATTCGGCAAAGGCGGTTTCTCATTCGTCATTCTCGAAGGGATGCCCGACAAGGATGTCGCAAAGGTCAAGGAGAAACTCGAAGGGGTTGACCATGTTGCACAGGTGCTCTGGTACGATTCCGTAACAGATATTTCTGTACCTAAAGAGATTCTTCCGGAAAAATATTATGATTTCTTCAATTCGGAAGATTCTACTATGATGATTGTTTTCTTTGATGATACCACTTCCGCAGATGGTACACTGGAAGCAATTGATACCATGAGAGAAATCACATCAGAACAATGTTTCATCAGCGGTATGTCCGCCGTCACAACAGATATGAAACATCTTTCCGAAAGTGAAACTATCATGTATGCCGTTGTGGCAGTCATTCTGACATGCCTTGTACTGGCACTGACAATGGATACTTTTCTGATTCCGTTGTTTTTTATGCTGAGTATCGGTCTGGCAATTGTGTGGAATCTGGGTACAAACTTCTTCTTCGGACAGATTTCGTTCATGACACAGGCACTTGCACTGGTATTGCAGTTAGGTGTTACAATGGACTATTCCATTTTCCTATGGCACAGCTACAAAGAGCATCAGAAGACTTATTCCGACAAAGGCGAAGCGATGGCACATGCAATTTCAGTTACAGTAAGTTCTGTTGTCAGCAGTTCCTTTACAACAGTAGCCGGTTTTCTGGCGATGTGCTTCATGAGCTTTACATTAGGCCTTGACTTAGGTATTGTCATGGCGAAAGGCGTTATCTTTGGCGTTATCTCATGTGTTACAGTTCTTCCGTCCATGATTCTGATTTTCGATAAGGCAATTGAGAAAACTTCTCATAAAGATTTCATTCCGGAATTCAACAAAACTTCCGGGTTCATCATCAAACATTTTGCATTGTTCCTGACACTCGGCATGGTAATTCTGTTTCCTGCCCTGTACGGTTACAAGAATTATGATGTCTATTACAATCTTGACAGCACCATGCCCGCCTATCTTCAGAGCATGACTGCCAATGCAAAGCTTTCTGAAGAATACGGCATGAACAGTACCCACATGCTTCTTGCAAGTTCTTCTCTGGATGCCAAAACTGTCAACAAGATGCTCAATGAAATGAAAGAAGTCGAAGGCGTAGAATTCACACTGGGATTTAATTCCATTGTCGGCACGGCAATTCCAGACGAAGTGATTCCGGAAAGTGCGAAGGAAAAACTGGTCAGCGGTGACTGGCAGTTAATGATGATTGGTTCTGAATATAAAGTCGCTTCTGAAGAAGTCAATCAGCAGGTAGAAGCTCTTACCAAAATTGCAAGAAAATATGATTCTGCAAGCATGTTAATCGGTGAAGCTCCGGCAACCAAAGACCTGATTGAAATTACAAATCATGACTTTACAGTTGTCAGTGTATTATCTATCGCAGTTATTTTTGTTATCATTGCGCTGACATTCCGTTCCGTCACACTTCCGATAATTCTGGTAGCTGTTATTGAACTGGCAATTATGATTAATCTGGGCTTGTCTTACTATCTGGGTGATTCGCTTCCGTTTGTGGCATCAGTTGTTATCGGAACGATTCAGCTTGGCGCAACGGTTGATTATGCTATTCTGATGACAACCCGTTACCGTTCCGAACGTCATTCCGGAAAGTCCAAGACAGAATCTGTCAGCATTGCTTTGCTGACTTCCATGAAATCCGTTATGGTTTCGGCGATGGGATTCTTTGCGGCAACAATCGGCGTATCCTTTGTATCAGAAATCGGTATGATTTCTTCACTCTGTACACTGTTATCCAGAGGAGCTTTAATCTCGATGGTAGTTGTCCTGACAGTTCTGCCTTCCCTGTTCATGCTTCTGGATAAGCTCATCTGCAAGACCAGCGCAGGATTCACACCTGAAAATCAGAATTCAAAAAACACATATCCGTCTCATGAAAGGAGCGTATTATCATGAAAACTTATCAGAAAGTCGTTGCCTGCATCCTTGCTGTTGCTGTTTCCGCAGGCGCAACAGGATTCTATGCTTATAATCAGAAGAAAAATACTGCGGTAATTAATACTTCTGCCCTTGAGACGGAAACTTCCGTACAGGATTCCGCTTCTGTCACAAGAATTGCTTCCGAAGGCTCTCCCTTTAAAGATGAAACTGTTTATGTATTATGCACTAACCGTTCCAACATCCGTGATATTGTTGTCAGTGACTGGCTGAAAAATCCGGAAGCCCTCGCCGATTTGAATGATTTCTCCAATCTTTCCGAAATCACTAATGTCAAAGGCGATGAAACTTATTCCGGAAGTGGTGACATGACTTGGAATGCCGGCGGAAATGATATTTATTATAAAGGTCATTCTTCTGACGAACTGCCGGTTACTGTTACAATGACTTATACGCTTGATGGTGTTGTTTATGATAATCCGGATGACATCAAAGGAAAAAGCGGTCATCTGGTTATCGAATGGAAATACATCAACAATCAGAAAATTACGAAAAAAGTCAATGACAAGAACGTCACAATGTACACTCCGTTCATGACCGCAAGCACTGCTGTCCTGAATAACGAAATCTTCCAGAATGTAGAAGTCACAAACGGAAAAGTCATTTCTGACGGCGAAAAATTAATCATTGTCGGCATGGCATTCCCCGGACTCGCTGAAAGCCTCGGTGTAAACGAAATGGAAGATATTGATATTGACATTCCGGAATGCTTTACAGTTGAAGCCGATGTTGTCAACTTCTCTATGGATGAATCTGTCACTGTTGTTTCCAACGAAGTATTCAGTGATTTGGATTTGGACAGCACTGATTCTCTTGATGAAATCAAAGACAAAATTGATGACCTGAATAAAGCAGCTAATGATTTATGCGACGGTACAACAAAATTATATGATGGCATCAAGCAGTTATCCGATGGTTCAGGCGATTTGACTGATGGCATCGACAAGCTCCTTGATGGTGCAGATGCCTTAAGCTCCGGTGCAAAAACGCTTAGTTCCGGTGCATCCCAGCTTGCAGACGGCACAAAAACTGTCGCAGACGGTGCACAGACGCTTTCTGACGGACTCAGCACGGCGAAATCCGGTTCTTCCGCTTTGGCCGGCGGATTCGGTCAGGTAACATCCGGTACAAAAAAATTAGCAGACGGCCTTGCTTCTGCCGATGACGGCGCAAACCAGTTAGCAGACGGCATTTCTCAGGCTTCTGACGGTTCAGATGCCCTGACTGATGGTTTCACTCAGGTGATGACCGGCGCAAAATCCCTCAATGATGGTCTGACAACCGCTAAAGACGGCGCAGCTCCCCTGATTGAAGGACTTGCACAGGCAAAAGATGGTTCTGATAAATTAACTGCCGGCTTTACACAGGTTGTTTCCGGTGCAGAAGCCCTCAAAGACGGTATCGGTTCAGCAAAATCCGGAACGGATACGCTCTCTGATGGTATTGCACTGACAAAAGACGGCTCTGATAAATTAGTTTCTGGTTTTGCACAGGTTATTCCCGGTGCAGAATCACTCAAAGATGGCATCAGTTCAACAAAATCCGGTGCGGATGCACTGGCTGACGGTATTTCTCAGGCAAAAGATGGTTCACAGGCTCTGACTGCCGGTTTTGCACAGGTTACAGACGGCATGACAGCTCTGCATTCCGGTGCAGAAGCCCTCACATCCGGAACAGGCGCACTCTCTGAAGGCAGTGCAAATCTGAAATCCGGTTCTTCTGAACTGGCTTCCGGCGCAGAAGCATTAAGTTCCGGTGCGGAACAGATTTATCAGTCTTCCGGCGCACTTTCTTCCGGAATCAGTTCAGCGAAATCCGGTGCAGATGCGCTCGGCGAAGGCATCAGCTCGGCAAAATCCGGCGCAGATGCTCTGAATCAGGGGTCAGAAGCTCTTTCCGGCGGCTTGAACAATGTTTCTGACGGACTCGCCACAGCAAGTACTTCCCTCGATACAACAATCGCTGCTAATGAAGAAGTACTTGAAGCTCTGAAAACAGCCTATGAATTAGCTCCTTCTGAAGATATGAAATCTGTTATCGACACACTGGAACAGACAATCGCCGGTCAGAAACTGGTTTCCGCTTCTATGAAAGAAGGCGGTGCACTCAAAGACGGTGTGACGGCTTTACAGAACGGCGCAGAAAATCTGAATACCGGCCTTGACAGCCTTTCCGATGGTCTTTCTCAGGTACAGACCGGCGCAGAAGCCTTACAAAACGGCCTCTCTCAGGCAGATGAGGGCGGTAAAGCTCTGACAGCAGGAACAGAACAATTATATCATTCTTCACAGGCTCTTGCACAAGGTGCACAGCAGGTTTCCTCCGGTGCAGAAGCTCTTGATAACGGCATCACTTCCCTGACAGACGGAAGCAGTCAGTTAATCGGCGGTCTGACTTCCCTGTCCGATGGAATTACACAATTATCAGCAGGCGCATCCAGTCTGGATGCCGGACTTGGAGAACTGAAAAACGGTTCTTCTGCTTTGACAGAAGGCATGTCAGCTCTTTCTGACGGCAGTGTGACTCTCTACGGCGGACTGACTCAGCTTTCTGATGGAAATCAGGAACTGAATGCAGGCCTTGCACAGGTACAGACCGGCGCAGGCACACTCTCGGAAGGCATGACAAAACTTTCTGTCGGCAGTGATAATTTATATAACGGCATTTTACAGCTTTCTGATGGCAATACTGCTTTGCATACCGGATTGCTTCAGTTAAATGACGGCGGTTTACAGCTAGCTGATGGCATGACTGCACTTTCTGACGGCAGTCAGGCATTATATGACGGACTTGGTCAGCTTTCTGACGGCAATGCTTCTCTGCATGACGGATTAGGCAAACTGAAAACTGGTGCAACTGCCCTGACAGATGGTATGGGTCAGCTTGTCACCGGAAGTGATGATTTATATAATGGCATCTTACAGCTTTCCGATGGTGCAAAAACGCTTGACAGCGGTTTAGGCGAACTGGCTTCCGGCGGTTCTAAGCTGGCAGACGGTACACAGACGTTATATTCTTCCACTGTACAGCTCAGTGATGGCGCAAAAGCTCTTGCAGACGGCGGTCAGGAACTCGCAGACGGTATCAAACAGCTTGCAGACGGCAGTGATAAACTTGTGGATGGTGTAAAACAACTCAAAGACGGCGCAGGCGAACTTGATGACGGTATGCATAAATTCAAGACAGAAGGCATTGACAAAATTACTGATATGTATAACAATCAGGTCGATGATTTGATTGCCCGTCTCCGAGCAGTCAGCGACAGTGCAAAAGATTATAAATCTTATTCCGGCATTGCAGACGGCATGGACGGAAGTGTCAAGTTTATTTATACATTTGACGGCACAAGCGATTAATTTCAGACATTCCCCACTTCTCATATTCTCTAAAAGACAGGGCATACGCAATACTGCGTATGCCCTGCTCTTATTTGGGGAATGAATACTTCTTATTGAATCGGAAAATCTTCAGCTTTCAACAAGCCGACAATTAATTTCATGATGCTGAGCGCATCTAACGAATCCGGTACATTGTTCTGATTGACATCTGCATTCAGAAATCCTGCTTCGGAAATTTCTTCTTTTCCAAGAATCGTTCTGTTAATTGTGATAATATCCAGAATATCAACAGAGCCGGAGCAGTCAGCATCTCCGTAAAGGATATTCTGTACAGGTGCATCTGTTTCAGTTTCAGGAGCTTTCTGTTCTGTCAGGAAAACTGCATAATTCACGCAGTAAGATGCCTGACCGTTTGCGCCGAGCGTGACAGAACCGCCTTTAATGAAATCTTTCTGATATATCACAAAGGTTACATCATTGGAACTTGTTGCAGTCATTTCTGTTTTTGTCCAGTCTGTGAGAAATTCCGGTGTATTTTCCACTCTGGCATCTACTGCGATATAGACAGTAATATCTTCGGAAGCCTCAAATGTTCCGGCTGTTCCGGTCAGATAGTTTTTAGAATCACATGCTGTCAGAATCTGTTCTGCACCGAGAACCGTTTCGGGCAGTTCGGTGAATGTCACTTCCCTGTCGCCGAACACTTTTGAGCCAACTGCAAGATTTTCTGCAAATGTCCAGTCTTCTGCATTTTCCGTATCCTGAACAGTCAGATTATTGAAATATGTTCCGTTAACGGGGAGTGCATCTTTTCCGAATGTTATCCAGTTCAGATTGACAAGATAACCTTCATCTCCGGTAAATCTGATATAGACATTATGTTTTCCGGTTGTTGTCTTGATATTGCAGGAGGCATCTGACCAGTCAGTCCAGTTTCCAGCACCGGTATAATTCAGCGTTCCGACAGGCGCACCGCTTATACTGTCGAGATAGATTTCAATGTCAGAAGCATTTCCGGCGAGGCGTGCTGTAAAGCTTTTCGCACCGTCTGCGAAATCAACGTTCTTGAACATGATATAATCTCCGTTTTCGACATAGGCAACCTGTTCACCGCCGTCAGTATCAGAGCATTCCTGTGTTCTGATACCTTCCTGCATATCGAAACTTTCGGCTTCGATTCTGGAGAATGCATCAATTGTCTTGACATTGCCGTTAAATTCCACGGGGTCGCCGGCCAGTTCATTCAGATATAATTCCAGATTGGTATAATCATCTGCGGAAAGGCTGACAACTGCACCATCAGAAGCATCATTCGGATTCAGGCCGTGAAGGTTTTCCCATTCGTCCGGCATACCGTCACGGTCGGTATCGGTTTTGGCAGTACCGCCCTTGAAATTCGAGCTTGTCGGATAGCCTCCGACATCGTTCTGACTGTCGATGATGCCTTTCAGGCCGTCCTTAGAACCGGTATAGGTATATGTACCGTTTGTAACTTCTTTCAGATAACGGCTGTCCAGATAGTCATAGCCCTGTGCATTCGCACCTGCACCGGATGTGGTATTTGTAACAGATTTATAAGCATTTTCAGCCGATTCCAGATTGATGTAATTTTCAAAGAAAGGCGTTGTGCTCTTGACATCGTTGATAGTACAGTTATACAGTGAAGAAGTTGCTTTTCCGGATGCCCAGGCATCATCTGTTGCTTTCAGAATCTGGTTTCCGCTGGTATCAGTCATGATATTGCCGGAAACATACATTTTCTGACAATCGGAAGTATTCAGTTCATTACCGTCCATCGAGACAACATGCAGGCTGGTATTGGAAACCGCACCGGCTTTATAGTAATTATTGACGAAATTCAGCCGATGCACACCGCCGTCCGTGGTACGGTCACGCCAGTTATAGACAACATTGTTAGAAATATCGAGCTGTCCGCCGTAGGTCACGCCGTCCTGCTCCATACCGCCCGCCATTGACCAGTTACGGCCGGTATTGTTTACAAGCAGATTATGATGGAATGAACCTGTATATCCGCTGACAGAACCTGCAAATGCATGACACTCGGTCTGTGTTCTGTCATTCGCATTATAATGAATGGAATTATTCAACGCTTCTGCGATGATATTCCACTGGAATGTGATATTAGCAGCACTTCTTGAAGAAAATCCCTCATCGGTTGACCACGAAATCGAGCAGTGGTCGATAATACAGTGATTACAGCTTGACATGCCCATGCCGTCAGAAACTTCATTGACACCTGTTAGATTTCTGTCACCGGGACGAACATGCACATCACGAATAATAACATCATTACAGCCAATCATGCCGAAGCCCCACTGTGTCAGAGTAATGCCGTCTCCGGGGGCTGTCTGTCCTGCAATGTAGACATCCCCGCCTTCTTCCGGAATGGTCATCTTGCTGTTAAGTTCGATGATGCCTCCGACATCAAAGACGATAATTCGTGAACCTGTCAGCGTTTCCACACCGTAACGAAGCGAACCTTCGCCGGAATCGTTCAGATTTGTAACGTGATAAACATATCCTCCCCGTCCGCCTCTTGCATAACGGCCGTAGCCTTCAGCAGTCGGAAAGGAAAGCCTTGCAATCTGAAAACTGTAGACCGCACCGGGGGTAATAGTTCCGTCTTTGTTGACTTCATCCACACGCCAGTAATATACCGGTACAGAAGAATATGATTCATCCAGTGCGAATTTAGAATCCGTGATATTGCCCTTGAATTCCGGTGAACTTGTTGTTGCATTTTGAACAGCAGAAAAATCCGTGCCGATATAAACATTATGACTTGAAGCGTTCTTTCCGGCAGTCCATGAAAGACCATTTTCACGGATTGTATGTCTTTCTTGGTCGGTCGGATAGATTCTGCTGATAGAATTTACAGGGTCTGCGCCGTCAATTTCAAAGCCGTTGAGCCACGGAGTATTCAGTGAGCCGTTGCCTTCTGCAATAATCTCAATCGTTGCGGAAGTGCCGCTGAATGTTCCGTAAGCCGTTCCGGCATCATTGCTGTCAGCCGGAGAAGTCGGACATTTCACGCCGGTTGCGACAGTTGTGCCGTTGATTTTGACTGTTACGGAACTGTTTGTGACATTGCGGTCAGCGCAGGCATGGAATGTCTGAATCGAATGTGTTCCGTTCGATAAGCCGGAAAGTTCCAGTTTCAGACTCGGATTGCCCGAACCGTCCTTGATTTTTGCGCCGTCCATGGTGAGCGTCGGTGTTTTTTCAATATCCTGAAGCTGTAATGTCTTGTTATTGACCAAATCGACAGAACCGCTTCCACCGCTGGAAAGCTTGCAGGTAACGCCGTTGACAGTATAAGTATAGGTACTGTCAACAATCCAGTTATTGGCAGTTTTAGTATAAGAAGCCTTTCTGCCGTCATTTTTGTTGATGTCCACACGGATGCGTGAACCTGTTTCGGCAGCAAAGACTGTCGATTCTGGAAGATGCATAATCACTCCGGACATCGCCGTCATACTGAGTGCAGCGGCTGTCAGCCAGCTAAGGCATTTTTTCAGGATTTCAGGTTTTTGCATAATAAAATTCCCCCTTGTAATTATATTTTTATTTTTTTATTTAATTATGAACAAATCATGTCATTATTAATATCATAGCATATTTTAAAAACAATTACAATTGCATTTCTGATTCTATTTATTGCATATCTGGTTCTGATGATAAAAAATGCCGTTCATGCAGAACATGAACGGCTGAAAGTTTATTCAAATTCATAAACTTTAATTTCGCAGTTTCCCATAAAAAAATGCATAAATCTGTCGATTGTCATGTCATGGAAATAGCTGTCAATCACACGTGCAACACCGCCGTGACATACCAGAAGTGTATTTTTATCAGTGATTTTCAGTTCTTCAATCAGGCTGTAACTGCGGTAAACCAGTTGAAAAACAGATTCACCGCCGTCAGGCATTTTCACGCCGAATTCTGCTTTTGCTTCCTGAAATCCGGATGTCAGCCGGCTTTTTCCTTCAAAACTGCCGTAATCCCATTCCCGAAGGCGGTCATCGGTTTCAACAGGCAGATGCAGAACTTCCGAAACTGCCTGAGCAGTCTGCTGAGCACGAATCATAGGAGATGCAATAATTCTTTCAATATCGCCGAATTGTGAAGCATTCTGCGCCATTTTCTGCGCCTGTTGCAGACCCGTTTCCGTCAGCGGAATATTAGTTGCACCGCACACACGCTCCTCGGCATTGTATGCAGTCAGGCCGTGACGGGTAACGTATAATTTTTTCATGTAGATTTCTCCTTTATGATTTATATATAATATATTAGTATATCTTCAGTATGTAAGAGCCTGACGGCTCTTGTTTCAGATGCGCTGTATCAGATAATACAGCAGTCCGTAAATGACGGAAGATGCTGTTCCATACAGAATCACTGGTCCGGCAATCGTGAAAATTTTTGTTCCGATGCCGAGAATATACCCTTCTGTTTTGGATTCAATTGCAGAAGATGCAATGGCATTGGCAAACCCTGTAATCGGGACAAGTGTCCCTGCTCCGGCATGTTTCGCCATTTTTTCATAGATGCCCAGTCCTGTCAGCAGAGCACTGCAAATCACCAGTGTGACCGATGTCCATGTCATGCTTTGTTCCTGACTGAACCCCAGATTCTGAAAGGCAAAAAATAAAATCTGTCCTATTGTGCAGACAGTTCCGCCTGTCAGAAAAGCCATCAACACATTAACTTTGCTGTTGGAACGAGGGACAGCCTGTTTCTGCATATCCTGATATAATTCTGGTGTTACCTGCATAATTCTGATTCACTCCTGTTCTGAATTAACTATTTCAGAAACAGTGTAACCGTTTTTTTCAGAAAAATTCTTGCTATTTTCACAAAAATATAGTATAATAATATCAGTATAGCATAAACCTGAAAAAATTTCAAGCTTATTTAAAGAAAAATTTGTTATCATGAAAGTATTATCATGGGAGGGAATTGCACTATGAAAATTTTAGTAATCGAAGACGAAGAAGCTCTTGCAGAAGCATTAAGCGAAATCTTAAAGAGAAATAAATATTCCGTTGATGCAGTCTATGATGGAGAAGACGGCCTTGAATATGCTATGACCGGTCTGTATGACTGTATTCTGCTTGATATTATGCTTCCGAAAATGAACGGTCTGGATGTCCTGCGCATCCTCCGGAAAAAACACATCTCCACACCGGTTCTTCTGCTGACGGCCAAATCCGATATTGAAGATAAAATTACCGGCCTTGACAGCGGTGCAGATGACTTTCTGACAAAACCATTTGTCAGCGGTGAACTGCTCGCCCGTGTCCGTGCCTTAACCCGCAGAAAAGGCGAAGTCATTACAGATGAATTTACTTACGGAGATATTGCCCTGAACAAAAGCACCTTCAGTCTGAGCCGTGAAG
>JAFRMZ010000098.1 GCA_017430465.1 Oscillospiraceae bacterium | reverse complement strand
ATCATTGCCAAAACATTTGAAGCTCTTAAAGGATGCAAACACGCAATTGTGCATCTGTATAATTCTACTTCTGTTGCCCAGCGTGAACAGGTATTCAAGAAAGAAAAACAGGAAATTATTGATATTGCCGTTTTTGGTGCGAAGCTCTGCAAGGAATATCGAGAAAAAACCCCCGGTAACTTCCGTTTTGAATATTCTCCGGAAAGCTTTACCGGTACAGAACCTGAATTCGCTGCTGAAATCTGCAATGCAGTTATTGACGTCTGGCAGCCTGCTGAAAATGATAAAGTCATCATCAATCTGCCCGTTACAGTATCACATTCCATGCCACATATCTACGCCAATCAGGTGGAATATATGAACGACCACCTCAGAAACAGAGAAAACCTGATTATTTCTCTGCATCCGCATAATGACCGTGGATGTGCCGTTGCGGATACCGAACTCGGCTTGCTGGCCGGCGGTGACCGTGTAGAAGGTACTCTGTTCGGAAACGGCGAAAGAACTGGTAATGTTGATATTGTCACCCTCGGTATGAATATGTTCTCTCAGGGCGTTGACCCGGAACTGGATTTTTCAAACATGCCCGAACTCACAGAACTGTATGAACGTGTTACCAGAATGCAGGTTTATGACCGTCAGCCATACAGTGGAAAACTCGTCTTTGCAGCATTCAGCGGTTCACATCAGGATGCTATTGCAAAAGGTATGAAATTCCGTGAAGAACATGACCCGAATCACTGGAATGTGCCCTATCTCCCGATTGACCCGACCGATGTCGGCAGAGTCTACGAAGCAGATGTTATCAGAATCAACAGTCAGTCCGGCAAGGGTGGTATCGGCTATCTGCTGGAAACACAATACGGCCTCGACCTGCCGAAAGCGATGCGTGAAGAATTTGGCTATATTGTAAAAGGAATTTCCGACCATGCACACAAGGAACTGCTTCCAGATGAAGTGCATGAAATCTTCCTGAATACCTATGCTAATATCAAAAAGCCTCTGGAATATCAGGAAATTCATTATGTACAGAAAAATAATGACCAGACATTTATTCAGGCCTCCCTGTCACTCACCAAGAACGGCGAAGCCTATACCCTCAAGTCTGACGGCGCAAGCGGCAGACTCGATGCTGTCAGCAATGCTCTGAAAGCATTTACCGGTGTAAAATTCACGGTGCAGACTTATAATGAACATGCCTTGACAGCAACTTCCGAATCCGAAGCCGCTGCTTATGTCTCCATCAAGGCAGATGAGAAAATTTACTGGGGTGTCGGCATCAAGAAAGATATTTCCGAAGCTTCTGTTGCTGCGCTGTTCAGTGCACTGAACAGATACCTCTCTGACAAGAAATAATCGAAAGGACTGCGCATTCATGATAACAAGCATTAATCTGCAAGGCACATGGCAGTTTTTCGCTGATGAAGATAAAAAATATTCCAATCCGCCGATAGCTTTTGCTGATACAGTACAGCTTCCCGGCACGACTGCAACAAATCACAAGGGAAATTATAATTCCGGACGGGAAACAGGCTGTCTGACAGAATTATATCCCTATTCCGGAAATGCGTGGTTTCAGACAGAAATCCGCATTCCGGAACAGCTCCGGAACAAAAAAGCAGAATTATTCTTAGAGCGTACCCGCATAACCAAGCTATGGATAAATCATAATTATATTGGTTCTTATAACAGTTTATGTACACCGCACAGCTATGATATTTCTGCTTATTCCGGAAAGGAAAAAATTTTGATTACTGTCTGTGTGGATAATTCCACTTATCCGACAAAAGGCGGACACATGACCTCTCCGGATACGCAGACAAACTGGAACGGCATCACGGGAGAAATTTCTCTCCGCTTCTATGACAGAAACAACATCCGGAACGTCAAAGCTTCTGCCGATATGCAGAAACGACAGGTTACATTACAATTTCTGACAGGCGGTTCATTCGACTGGATGCAGGCTAAAGGCGAATGGTTTGATATAAATGGAAAAATTCAGGATATTCTGCCACAGACACTGGAAGTTCTGCATCAGGACAAGCATCATGCACAGGCAGTTTTTAAGCTGAGTGACAATGCCCCTGTATGGGATGAATATCATCCTGTCTTATGTCGCTTGACTCTGCATCCGGCAGACAGTACGGATGATACAGAAATCTGTTTTGGACTGACAGATTTCAAAGCCGAAGGAATGCAGTTCACCAGCCACGGCCGACCTGTTTTTCTGAGAGGCAAACATGACGGCATGATTTTTCCTCTGACAGGTGCTGCACCGACAACAGTCGAAGAATGGCTTAAAATTCTGCAAATATCGAAATCTTACGGAATAAATCACTATAGATTTCATACCTGCTGTCCGCCGGATGCCGCATTTACAGCGGCTGACCTGCTGGGAATGTATTTCGAGCCGGAAATCCCTTTCTGGGGAACGCTCCAATCTCCCGATGAAGAAGGTTTCAACGAATCAGAACAAAGTTATCTGATTTCTGAAGGAAGAAGAATTCTGGATACGTTTGGGAATCATCCCTCATTCTGTATGTTCTCGCTTGGTAATGAACTCTGGGGCAATCCACGCAGAATGGGAGAAATTATTTCAAATTACAAAAAATCTGAAAAAAGAATTCTGTTCACGCAGGGAAGCAATAACTTCCAGCATTTCCCGAACATTCAGCCGGAAGAAGATTTCTTTGTTGGTGTGAGATTAAGTCATGACAGATTAATCCGTGGTTCTTATGGCTCTTGTGATATGCCTTACGGACATGTGCAGGCAGACAGGCCCTCAACAATGCATTGTTATGATAATCAGATTATTCCGGAAACTTCTGCATTAGAATCAGAAAACGGTGAAACTCCGCAGGAAATTGAAATTCAGTATGGCACTGGTGTAAAGAAAGTCAAAGTCGGACAGAAAATTGACGGCCTGATTCCGGATAAGCCTGTTATCACGCACGAAATCGGACAATACTGCACCTATCCGGATTTCAATGAAATTGAAAAATATACTGGTGTTCTGCAAGCACGTAATTTTGAAATCTTCAAAGAACGTCTGGAAGAAGCTGGCATGGCTGATTTAGCGCAGGATTTTTTCGCTTGTTCCGGTCAGCTCGCTGTACAGTGCTATAAAGAAGAATTAGAATCCGCACTCCGGTCACGATATATTTCGGGATTTCAGATTCTGGATATTCAGGATTTTTCCGGACAGGGCACGGCTCTGGTCGGCATTCTGGATGCCTTTATGGAAAGTAAAAAAATGATTTCTAAAAAAGACTGGAGAGGTTTCTGTTCAGATTCTGTATTGCTGGGACAGTTTCCGGATTATGTCCTGACAGATGAACTGAATATGAAAGTTTCACTCCGGCACTACTCCCCTGTTCCGGTGACAGAACCGGTACAGTATGTCGTTCAGAGAGGAAATACCATTATCGCAGAAGGCGAACTGCCGGTGAACATTCACGGACAAGGCTTGTTTGAGATTGGAGAAATTCATCTGAAACTGAAACAGGCTTCGCATGTGCATAAAATTAAAATTACGCTGACGCTTCCGCATACAGAGAATTTTTACCGGCTCTGGCAGTTTCCTGTCACGCCCATGCCGGAACTCGAAAGCAATGAAAAACTATGTATTACTTCCAATAAAACAGAAATGCTGTTCATGCTGAAGGAAGGCCGGAATGTGCTGTATTTTCCGAATCATATCAGAAACAGCATACAGGGCTTTTACTGTACAGATTTCTGGTGTTATCCGATGTTCCGTGATATTTCTCTCAGTATGGGAAAGACTGTTCCTGTTGGTACGCTGGGGCTGAATATTCATAAGCATCATCAGGCACTTGGAAAATTCAGATGTGAAAGATGGTCAACCCCGCAGTGGTATGATATTGTCACACATTCGGACTGTGCTGTTCTGGACGGAATGAAAATTCATCCGATTGTGCAGATGATTGATAACTTTGACAGAAATCACAAGTTAGGAATTCTGTTTGAATGCAATGTCGGAGACGGAAAACTGCTTGTTTGCACGACAAGACTTTCTGAAATCGCTGACAGACCGGAAACAGCCCAGTTTGCGCAGAGTATCATTGATTATGCATCTTCAGAAGCATTTTTTCCGAAAGAATCACTTACCTTCCAGCAACTGGAAGAAATTCTGTAATATCTGAAAAAGCACTGTATCCTGTCCGGATACAGTGCTGATTTTTTAGATTCATGAGAGGGAACGGAACGTGTCTCTGTTCTGCGGATGTCGTTTGTTCCGGATAAAGTTCCGGAAACGTTTCGGCTGAGGAAGCATAAATTCTATCACAGCGCAGTATTTATCCACCAGCGTGATAAGATAAGTTTCCGGATATTTAGGAAATGCAAATGTCATCGGAAACATGTGGTTTTCTATCATATCACGTTCTTTGGCATTGAGCTGAAATAATTTCTGTGCATTTTCCAAAGCAATTTCAGGATGATGTTTACTGTGGCGGACAGCAGGTTTCTGACTGGTATAGGCTTTTGTATCATAGAAATACAAATCATGCAGAAGCCCTGCTCTTGCGGCGGATTCGGCATCCAGACGGAACAAACGGCATAATTTATAATTATAATACGAAACGTTCAGGCAGTGCTGAAATCTGTTTGTCATAATATGATGCCGGAATTTTTTCAGATTCTGGATTTCTTCCCGTTTCAGCAAATCGGCAATGATTGTATAATATTCCGATTCTGTCAGATTTTTGTGTGAACCTGTTGCTTTCAGATTCTGCATAAGGCATCCGCTTCCTTTCATAGTTTCAGGCGATGACTTGTTCACCGGTTTTCAGACTGACCAGTTTTTCTTTCCAGTATTCTCCGTAAGGCAGGGACTCCTGCGCACTGATGCGGAGAGCTTCACGACTTTCCAGTACTTCATGAATAATCACACCGTCATCGGCGAGACGGTCATTTTTCCAGATAGTATGCAGTGCGCTGTCAACAGCGACAATGCCTTTTCCGGAAGCAATATACAAAACATCCTGATAAACAAAAAAATATCCGAAATACATGCTGACTTCCATCGAAATAGAAGCAAATGTTTCCAGATTCACGAACATGACCGCATGTCCTGAACCAATACATAAATATTTTCCAAAAATGCAGGCTTTATCAAAATAATCAGAAATATCATTTACTTCTGCTGTCAGATAGGGTATGCCGTTCTTGCTGACAAAATATTTTTTTCCGTTTCCGAAGGTAACTGTCTGAATCACGGGCAAATCCAGTTCATTATGATTTTGTTCAAAATTTTCAGTGAGCTGATACTCTGACATGGTATTATCCTTTCTTGACTTGAATTTTACTTTGCCTGTATATTATAGCACGGATTTCCTGAAAAGTCAAGTTATCTGAAAAATATTGCTTGACATAAAATCTGTTTTCGTGTATAATGAAATTATGCTTCCTGATAAAAATCAGGTGATTCTGCATATATTATATGCTGTCATAATTTTTTTCAGAAAGGAGGAAGTTCCAATGACAAATATCAGAAAATACGTTGCTGAATGTATTGGTACAATGACGCTTGTTCTGATTGGATGCGGTACAGCTATGCTGACCGGATGCGAACACTGGAGTGGTTATCTTGCAACAGCCCTCGCATTTGGACTGACGATTGTAGGCATGGCATACTGTGTCGGCAATATTTCAGGATGTCATATCAATCCGGCGGTTTCGCTTGGCGTTCTGATAAGTGGAGGTATGACAGGCGCAGAATTTGCCGGCTATGCTGTTTCGCAGTGTATCGGTTCTCTGCTGGGTTCTGTTCTGCTGATGATTATCTTTGGTCTGGGTGGTGTTGCTGACCAGACAGGCGGATTTGGCTCGAATGGTCTGGCAGGTGTAAATGATAACATCATTGCTGGTCTGCTGGTAGAAATTCTGCTGACATTCATTTTTGTGCTGACGATTCTGGGAGTCACATCCAAGAAAGCGAATCACGGTTCATTTGGCGGAGTCGTTATCGGCTTTACTTTGGTATTGGTGCATCTGCTGGGCATTGGCCTGACAGGTACATCTGTAAATCCTGCAAGAAGTCTCGGCCCTGCTGTTGTAGCAGCAATTACCGGAAATACTGCACCGATAATTCAGTTATGGGTATTTATCGCAGGTCCTTTTGCGGGTGCAGCACTTGCAGCAATGACTTACAAATTCCTTGAAAATGACAAAAAATAAAAGACACTTTAGAAAACACGGCTTCTGTCATTCAAGT
>JAFRMZ010000097.1 GCA_017430465.1 Oscillospiraceae bacterium | reverse complement strand
GTCATGCAGTATCAGAAAGAAATTCATGAATATCTCGAAAATCATAAATCAGAAATGCTCGACCTGCTCGGAAAGCTTGTCGCCGTCCGGAGCGTGCAGGGCGAAGCACTTGACGGGATGCCGTTCGGAAGCGAACCGGCTAAAGCTCTCGGCATCATGCTGGAGGCTTGTCAGAAATTCGGCTTCCAGACAGAAAATCTCGATAATTATGCCGGCAGTGCTGACCTGAATGAGAAAAAGCCTGAACTCGGCATTCTGGCACATCTCGATGTCGTTCCGGAAGGGGACGGCTGGACACATGACCCCTATCAGATGACATACGACCCCGATTCTGATAAATTATTCGGCAGAGGTACTTCCGATGACAAAGGCCCTGCCGTGGCTTCGCTGTTCGCCATGCGAGCCGTCCATGATTTACAGATTCCTATGAAATCCGGTGTCCGCCTGATTTTCGGCACAAATGAGGAAAACGGCTCGGAAGATTTGGAATATTACATGAAAAACAGATTCCTTCCGCCGATGGTGTTCACACCGGACGGGGATTATCCGGTTATCAATCTTGAAAAGGGTATGTGCCGTCTGAAACTTTCCGCAGAATTCACGGACGGAAATGCTAAAATCCTGAAACTCGATGCCGGAAACGTCATCAACGCTGTTCCGGCGCAGGCAAGTGCTGTTCTCACAGATATCAGTCCGGAAACCGTTCAGCAGGTTGTTCATGATTTGCAAAAATGCTATCCGGTTGCAATCCCCGAAACAGAAATTGGTTTCGATTCCGATAACAATCTTGTCATGATTTCTGTCAACGGTGAATCGGCGCACGCATCGACTCCCGAAAAAGGCAGAAATGCCTTGACATTTCTGCTCGAAATTCTGGATTCTCTGCATCTGGAAGGCCAGCAGGGGGAAATGCTTCATAAGCTGTTTGTCTCTTGTCCCTACGGCGAAACAGACGGAAAATCTCTCGGCATTTCCGCAAGTGATGAACTTTCCGGCAGTCTGACGGCAGTGCTCAGTGTCATGCAGATGGATAAAAATCAGTTGACTGCTTATGTGGATATTCGCTTTCCGGTATGCTGTACGGGTTCGGAAATCATCAAGAACATGCAGGAGCATCTTGCACCCGTCAATGTAGAAGTGCTTCTTTGTGATGAACCGCATCATACAGATGAAAATTCTCCGTTTGTGCAGGCACTTCTGCATGTCTATGAAACCGTCACGGGCAACAAGGGCGAATGTTTAGCCATCGGAGGCGGAACGTATGTGCATCATATCGAAGGCGGTGTCGCATTCGGGGCGACTTTCCCCGATACTGATGTGCACATGCACGGCGCAGAAGAATTCATCAAGCTGGAACATCTCCTGCTCGATGCCGAAATGATGGCTCTTGCCATGACACAATTATGTGCAGAATAATTTTTAAAATCTCTTGCAATCACTGGAATTTCATGCTATAATAAAATAAATACTAATTTCAGGAGGTTTTTCATCATGGATATGAAAGCAAAAATTGACGAAATCATCAGCAAAGCCAAAAACGACCCCGAATTCATGAAGAAATTCAGTACAAATCCGGTCAAGGCCGTGGAAGATGTTACCGGCATTGACCTGCCGGATGACCAGATTAACAAACTTGTTTCCGGTGTCAGAACCAGAGTGCAGAACGACCCTGATTTTACTAAAAATCTGATGGCCAATCCTGTCAAGACCGTGGAGAATCTGACCGGCATCGACCTGCCCGATGAGCAGATTAATTCCGCCATCAAGGGCGTGAAAGACAAGCTCCTCGGCGGAAAGAAGTAATCATGGCAAAATCTGACAAAAATGCCGAGAAAACCAACGTGATGCGCATTCTCGACCAGAAGAAAATAAATTACCGGCATTACTGCTATGCAGATACCTCTGCCGTGAGTGGTATCGAAGTCGCACAAGTTCTCGGCCAGAATCCAGAACAGGTATTCAAAACACTTGTGACTGTCGCCGGAAGCGGTGCGCATTATGTTTTTGTGATTCCTGTCGCCGAAGAACTCGATTTGAAGAAATCCGCAAAGGCTGTCGGCGAAAAGAGCATTGCTATGCTCAAATCCAAAGAACTCCTCCCACTGACCGGCTACATTCACGGAGGCTGTTCGCCCATCGGGATGAAGAAATTCTTCCCGACTGTCATTGACGAAACGGCCGAAATTCTGGAGACTATCATTTTCAGTGCGGGGAAAATCGGCTATCAGGTGGAAGTCTCTCCGGAAGATTTAAAACAGGTCATTGATTTTAAATTTGCCGATATTACAGTATAAAAATAACCGTCCGGAACGCTCCGGACGGCTTTTTTATCTGTTCTGCAATTCTTTTTCGTTTTCGTGATGCTGAATTTCATCTTCGGTCATGCGGATGATTTCAACCTGTTCGATACGCTTTCCGGACATTTTCATGACACGGACTTTCAGGCCGTCACTCTCGAACGTATCATCCTGACTGGGGATTTTTTCAAGCACTTCCATAACCCATCCGCTGACAGTCATCGCCTCGAATTCGGATTCGACATTCAGCACTTCAAAGACCTTTTCGACATTGGCTTTTCCGGAAACAACGAACGTATTTTCGCCGACTTTGGAGATTTCACGGACAATTTCATCATGTTCGTCCCAGATTTCGCCGACAAGTTCTTCCAGAATATCTTCCAGCGTGACAAGCCCTACTGTACAGCCGAATTCGTCCATCACAACAGCAATATGCAGTTGCTGTTCCTGCAATTCTTTTCTCAAATCGCTGATTTTCTTGCTTTTCGGGACGAAAATCGCCGGCTTGACAATTTCCGAAATATTTGTTTTGCTCCGGAACGCAATATTGAAGAAATCTTTATGATACAGAATACCCGTGATGTTGTCAATCGTGCCTTCATAAACAGGCAGTCTTGAATAGCCCGATTCTGAAAAGACTTTTGCGGCGTCTTCTTTGGAAATATCGGCCGGAATTGCTTCGATGTCGATTCGTGGTGTAAAAATATCACGGACTTCGAGTTCGTTGAATTCAATTGCACTGCGGATGAGTTCGCTTTCATCCTTGTCGATGCCTCCGCCCTGTTCGGCTTCGTCCACAATGGTTAATAATTCCTGTTCGGTAATGCCCGATTCTTCGGAAGATTTGAAGATTTTCGACAGCAGGTTCTGCCACTGCTTGAAGATGAACGAAAACGGTGTCAGAATATGAATCAGGATGTTCAGGAACGGTGCGGAAAACATGGCGATAGCTTCCGGTGATTCCTTTGCGATGGTTTTCGGGGAAATTTCGCCGAAAATCAACAGGATGACCGTCATCACGACAGTTGAAACCGTTGCACCGAGGTCATTGTCTTTCAGAAGACGGACGAATAACAGCGTTGCCAGCGAAGAACAGAGAATATTTACAATATTATTGCCAATCAGAATAGTCGATAACAATTCGTCATATTTTTCGGATAATTTCAGCACCAGCAAGGCTTTTTTATTGCCTTCCTCGGCCTTGTTCTTAAGCCTTACACGGCTGACGGAATTGAATGCCGTTTCCGTTGCGGAAAAATACATTGAAAACAGAATGCAGATGATAATAATCAATATAGAGATACCGTCTCCCATAGTTAAAAAATCCTTTCATAAATCAAAAAAAATAAATTTTACAGTACAGGACTGTTTACAATCTTCTGGATTTTTTCACGGGGAAACATCGTGGACAGACGTACAAACTTCGATACGGCGCATCAGCGTCATCAGAATGATTCATAATTGCCTCCTTCCTGAGTATGCCTTTTATTATAGCATATTTCAGGAAGAAAGTCAAGTATGCGTGAGGAATTGTCATCAGATTCCGGCAGAGGACGTTCCGTAGCGGGATTCCCATTCTTCCGGAGTCAGAAATTCATCCTCTGTATAAGTCGGTTCGACCGGAGGCTGATAAACAGTCGTAGTTTCTGTTTCGGCAGTTTCAGATGTGGTTTCTGTTTCGGCAGTTGTTGCTGATGTTGTTGTTTCGGTGATTTCAGGTTCGGTTTCAGGAGCAGTGATGTATTCTGTAGGTTCTTCAGCAGGAGGTTCGGTAGGAAATTCCGCAGGGTCAGTAACAGGTTCAGCAGGGAATTCTGTTTCGGGTGCAGTGATTTCCGTCACGGGAAGCAGAATTTCTGTCTCGATGCGTTCCGTTTCGGTGTGAGGTTCTGTCGTGACAGGTGCGGTGACGGTTTCCGTGGCCGGAACAGTTGCGGATGCCGTTGTTTCTGTTCTGGATGTGGTATGCGTTGTTTCTTTGGATGTAGCAGTTGTCCGGACGGTTGTCTTTTCCGTTGCGGTGGTTGTCGAACCATTCTCCGTGCCGGCTGTCGTGACGGTAGTTGTTTCGATTTCCTGCGTATGTGTTCCTCTTTCGGAAGAAGCCGTTGTGTATTCCGTTTCAGAATGAAGCGTTTCTGCCAGTGTGCTGGTATATCTCTTGTCAGAAATGCCCTGTTCCGGCGGTGCGGAAGTCTGCACACTGGCATCTTCTGATGCAATCAGGCGTGAAATAGAACCGGAAAGCTCCGCCGAATCGCTCGAAGCCGGTGCAGATGCCGAAGTATCCATCATACGGGTCATTTCATCCGTTGTCATGGTTATGGTTTCGGACTGGGTATCAGAGGGGACAGACATCGGTTTTTGCAGTTTCAGAAACGTGCCGATACCGGCAATGCAGACAGCACACAAGGCCGAAACTGATACCGTATTCTGAATTTTTCTGATTTTCCGGCGGTGTGCCTCTGTTGCATTCATGACGTTTTCAAATACTTCATTATATGTTTTCAATAGAATACCCCTCCTTTTCCAAAATTTTCCGCAGAGCCTGCCTTGCCTGAAATGCCGTTGCCGTTGCCTGCCGTTCGGAGCATTTCATAATTTTGGCGCATTCCGGAATACTGAGCTGTTCAAAATAGCGCAGATACAGAATTTCCCGATATTCCAGCTTTAATTTCTGCAAGGCATGATGCAGGGCAAGGGCAGAATCTTTCAGTTCCATGCGTTCTTCAATTTTCTGCAATTCATCTTCAATATTTTCGGTCAGTTCCTGTTCCAGATGACGCTTTTGCTTCTTGAGATAATTCATCGCCAGATTACGGCATATTTTGAACAGATACGCTTTTAGCTGATTTTCATGTGCCAGTCTCGGCCGTCTGACAGAAAGCTTAATCAGTGCTTCCTGTGCAATATCTTCCGCATCCGACAGGTTATGCACATAACCGTTTGTGAATAACAGCATACTGTCCCAGTAAAGCGTCACGATGGTTTTGAATGCAGATTTTTCACCTTCCAGAAAACGGAGATAGCTTTCCAATCCATTCTCCATTCTGTCCTCCTTGCAAGCGGTTCTATTAATATAACAATCCGGTAGATAAAATATTGGATATTTTTGAATTTTTTGTCAGATATTACAAAAAAGAAAGATTTTATAGCTTTGTGTTTATTTATTTCAACGGCCGGAACGCTTTCGGATGCACTTCGCATTCTGCCGGAATTTCCGGCATTTCCAGACGGGAACACCCTGCAAAGGCAAATTTTCCGATGAATTCCAGCGAATCCGGAAGAATGATTCTTTCCAGTTCGGCGCAGTCGCAAAAAGCATATTTCTCAATAGATTTCAGTCCGTCCGGCAGACGGACTTCTTTCAGGCTTCCGCAGTCGTTGAATGCCATGAACTGAATGCTTCTGACAGAATCCGGAATGTCAATTTTCTCCAGTGCCGAACATCCGCTTGCAAAGCATTCCGGAATTTCTTCCAGATATGCCGGAAGTTTCAGGCTTTCCAGCTTTTTACAGCTCATAACCGTGCCGAGTCCGAGTTCTGTTACAGAATCCGGAAAACAGAGCCGTTTCAGCGATTTGCACCACGCAAAGGCATGTTCGTCAATTCTGGTCAGGCTTTCCGGAAGCAGAAATTCTTCCGCAGATTCCTGCACGTTGAAAACTGCCCATTCCAGTTCTCGGACGGTATCGGGAATTTTCACTGTTCCGCCGATAGGCAGATTATGCAGTCCGGACAGATACACAACAGGCAGATTTTCAATATATTCCGGAATTTTTTCCGGTGCGCCTTTCCGGAAGCCCTTGATATAGACTTCCTGATTTTCGATAAAATATTTAAAACCGTCCGGCGTGAGCTGATAATTAGTATAGTTATCAAGCTGTTCACGGATTTTTTTCGGCATGGGAATAGAAAGTTTTTTCATAAATCACCTCATCTGCAAAGGTCTCTGAAAGTGAACTGGCAGGCCGTTTTTCATCATAATATTAACTTCTCCCTGAATCAGGGGCAGGAAGTACGAAACAGCCGAATCAGTTACCTGATTCTGTTCCGGAGAAATCCATTCTTTCGGGAACATCTTTTCAAGATTGGCCGTGTTGGAAGCTTCGGTCATCTCAATAGTGACTGCATACGGAACATCACTGATTCTGCGGAAATACATCATCTGACCGGTGTTGCCGTCCAGTGCCGCACGAAGTGCATGTCTGCCGATGCGTTCCGCTTCATCAATATCCGTCTTCGAGCAGATATGAGAAGAACATCTCTGCATGACGTTTAATTCTATCGAACGGACTTTACAGCCGATTCTGTCAGCGACTAATCTTTCCAGATATTTTCCTACGCCTGAAAGATATTTATGCCCGAAATTGTCTACTGCACCGGACTGGAATTCTGCGGAATTCTCATCCGAAAGCGATACCCCTTCGGATACAGCCACAATAACCGCCTTATGCTTTGCCATTTCTTTTCTGACATCTTCGATAAACTGTTCTGCTGAAAAATCCGATTCCGGAAGATAAATCAGGTGCGGAGCTTCCTCACCGTTGGCTCTGAGCACACATGTCGATGCTGTCAGCCAGCCGGCATGTCTGCCCATGATTTCGATAACCGTCACGGACGGAATACTATAAACACTACTGTCACGGATAATCTCCTGCGCAGTTGTGGCGACATACTTTGCAGCCGAACCAAACCCCGGTGTATGGTCAGTAACAGGTAAATCGTTGTCGATAGTTTTCGGCACACCAATGACTCTAATATCAGAATTGATGCTTTTCAGGTAGGAAGACAGTTTTACAACCGTATCCATTGAGTCATTTCCTCCGATATAGACAAAAATTTCAATCCGGTGAATGGTCAGTGTGTGCAGAATTTTTTCATAAACAGACGGGTCGGCTTCATATTCCGGAAGCTTGTACCGGCATGAACCGAGCATGGTCGAAGGTGTCTGCCGGAGCAGTTCCATATCTTCATTTGTCTTGATGATGCTTTTCAGGTTTAATAATTCATCGTTGATGATGCCTTCAATTCCGTTGATAGAGCCGAAAATCGCATCAATTTCCTCTGTCAGAAGTCCCTGTTTAAAGACTCCGACCAAGCTGGCATTGATGGCGCAGGTAGGCCCTCCGGACTGTGCAATTGCAATATTCATAAAAAATTCTCCTATTCTGATAAATGTGAAATATAATTTACAGACAGATTTTTTTCATACAGTATTATTATACCAGATTTTACAGAATATTGCAAGTCTTTCCGGCAGATTCTGAAAAAATGCTTTACTTTTCCGGAAATATGTGCTATAATAATGATATTATCAAAAAGGAGGAATATGTTTGAATTCCGAAACTATCAGAAATTTCTGCATTATTGCACATATCGACCACGGCAAGTCTACCCTCGCCGACAGAATCTTAGAGAAAACCCAGACTGTCGCCCAGCGTGACATGGAACAGCAGATTCTTGACAATATGGATTTGGAACGGGAACGAGGCATCACCATCAAGGCAAGAGCCGTCCGCCTGAATTATAAAGCCAATGACGGAAAAGATTATATCTTTAATCTGATTGATACCCCCGGCCATGTGGATTTCAATTATGAAGTATCACGTTCGCTTGCCGCATGTGAAGGCGCAATCCTGATTGTGGATGCTTCGCAGGGTATCGAAGCCCAGACCTTAGCAAATACCTATCTTGCTATCGAACATGATTTAGAGGTTGTTCCGGTTGTCAACAAGATTGATTTGCCGTCTGCCCAGCCTGAAAAAGTTTGTCAGGAAGTCGAAGACGTTATCGGGATTCCGGCGATGGATGCCCCCCGCATTTCCGCCAAGCTCGGCACGAATGTCGAAGAAGTGCTCGAACGCATCGTGACGGATATTCCTGCTCCCAAGGCTGACCCTTCCGCACCTCTCAAAGCCCTGATTTTCGACAGCTATTATGATTCCTATAAAGGCGTTATCATCTATGTGAGAGTCAAGGACGGTACCGTCAAAGTCGGCGATACAATTCATCTCATGGCGACCGGTTCGGAATTCACTGTCACTGAAGCCGGCTATATGACCACTGACCAGCTTGTCAATACTGGAACGCTGGAAGCCGGAGAAGTCGGCTATATTGCAGCATCTATCAAGAGTATCGGAGATACACAGGTCGGCGATACGGTAACGCTTGCGGATAATCCCTGTTCTGAACCGCTGGCAGGCTACAGAAAAGTCAATCCTATGGTCTTTTCGGGTATCTATCCGGCGGACGGCGCAAAATATGGTGATTTAAGAGAGGCACTCGAAAAGCTTCAGCTCAATGATGCCGCCCTGTCATTCGAGCCGGAAACTTCTGTTGCTTTGGGATTCGGCTTCCGGTGCGGATTCTTAGGCCTTCTGCACATGGAAATCATTCAGGAACGCTTAGAACGTGAATATAATCTCGATTTAATCACCACTGCGCCTTCTGTTATCTACAAAGTGACGCTGACTGACGGCACTGTGCAGTATATCGACAACCCGACAAACTATCCTGACCCGTCTGTTCTGGCCGTTGCAGAAGAACCAATGGTCAAGGCTGATATTCTCGTGCCTTCTGAATTTGTCGGTAATGTCATGGATTTGTGTCAGGACAGACGGGGCACATTCAAAGATATGCAGTATCTTGATGATACAAGAGTGACGCTTAGATATGAACTCCCTCTGAACGAAATCGTCTATGATTTCTTTGATGCGCTCAAATCCAGAACAAGGGGCTATGCTTCGTTTGATTATGAATTAATGGGCTATGCGCCGTCCAAGCTTGTCAAGCTGGATATTCTCCTGAACGGCGAAATTGTCGATGCTCTGAGCTTTATCGTCCATGCGGACAAGGCCTACGGCAGAGCCAGAAAAATCGCCGAAAAACTGAAAGAAAACATTCCTCGCCAGCTCTTTGAAGTGCCGATTCAGGCAGCCGTTGGCGGAAAGATTATCGCCCGTGAAACCGTCAAGGCCATGCGAAAAGACGTGCTCGCCAAGTGTTACGGCGGTGACATCACCAGAAAGAAAAAACTCCTCGAAAAGCAGAAAGAGGGCAAAAAGCGTATGCGTCAGTTAGGAACTGTCGAAGTCCCTCAGGAAGCCTTCATGAGCGTTCTGAAACTCGATGAGTAAGGAGGCGGATGTATGAAATTTACCTGTCCTCACTGCGGAGAGAAAACGTTCAGTCCGTTGCAGAAAGCCTTAGCCGGCTCTTATCGGAGTGTCGGCAAGCCCTGCCCGAAATGCGGTAAAAAATGCTGTAACGGTATGGGCTCTATCTATTTTGAAAGTATCGTTTCAGCAATTGCACTAATCGCAAGCCTGATGGTCTATTTTCATTTTGATTCGTCTCAGAAACAATTCAGTACTCTGCTGATTGTCGCATTTATTCTGGGCAGTCGTGTGCTGAATTTTCTGTTCCGGATGTTTTTCGGAAAACTGGTTGCGCCTATCCGGAGAATGCAATGACTGGAATCTATATTCACATTCCGTTCTGCGCCAGAAAATGCCCCTACTGCGATTTTTATTCAGTATCTTACCGGAAATCCCTTGCAGAAGATTATGTGCAGGCAGTTATCCGGAATCTGCATCATTATCAGATTTCGGATTCTGTTGATAGTATTTATTTCGGCGGAGGAACGCCTTCACTGTTATCTGTAAAACAGATTTCGGAAATTCTCGAAACATGCAGTAAGAATTTTAAATTAGCAAGTCCGGAAATCACGCTGGAATATAATCTCACCCGAACAGATGGAAATCATCTGCATGAACTCTATCAGGCCGGAATCAACCGGCTTTCGGTCGGAACACAAAGCTTTTCCGACAGCCAGCTAAATTTATTAGGCAGAACGCATACCGCCGGACAGAATCTCGAAACCATCCGGAATGCCGAAAAAGCCGGATTCCGGAATATCTCATGTGATTTGATGCTTGCGCTACCGTATCAGACGGAAGAAATTTTATCTGAAACACTGGATATTCTGATTTCTCTGCCGATTCAGCATGTTTCGGCCTATCTGCTCCAGATGGAAGAACATACCCCGTTTTATACAAACAGGGAAATTCTGGATAATCTTCCGGATGATGATGTTTCTGCTGACAGGTATCTGCAAACGGTTCACACGCTGGAAGATGCCGGTTTTCAGCAGTATGAAGTTTCCAGCTTTGCAAAAACCGGATTCGAGAGCCGGCATAATCTGAAATACTGGTTTTGTGAAGAATATCTTGGTATCGGAGCAGGAGCACACTCCTGCATGAAAAACAGAAGATTCTGCATTCCCAGAGATGCAGATTTATTCTGTAAAAGTCCGGTACAGAAAGAAATCACAATTGCAGAAAATGCCTGCGATGATGAAGAACGCTTGATGCTTGCGCTCCGGACGGCAAGGGGCGTGCCGGAATCGGCATTCAGCACAAACGCACGACGAAAATTTCCGATACTCATCAAAAATAACTATATCCGGAAAAATTCAGAAAATCAAATCTGTTTGACTCCGGAAGGCTTTGCTGTCTCAAATGCTGTCATCTCAATGTTGCTGGAATAAGAAAACCGTCCTGTTCAGGACGGTTTTTTGTTCAGG
>JAFRMZ010000096.1 GCA_017430465.1 Oscillospiraceae bacterium | reverse complement strand
TGTCGCTGCTGCATTCAACTTCGTTCCTCTCGATTGAAAGCAGTTCCGGATATTTTCCGTCTTTTCCTCTCCGGCTGTTCTTTTCGTGATTCAGTCTGCTGTAATAGTCATGATGCTCTGCCTGCGTGCATTCCAGCGCATAGCCGTCTTCTGCGGAAATCAGAAACCAGCGGTCGTTCTGTTTGATTGCCTGCTGATAGGCTTTTTCAGTCATCTGGCTGTATTTTCCTTTTCCGCCTTTGTGATTGAATTCAAAATAAATCATAATTTCCTCCATTTGCTTCTTGAGTTCTGTTTTCTCGAATCAAATGAAGGAATCAGGGATATTCTGCGGCGATACAAAGCCATTCTGCGTATAAAAGCATATTGTGTCCTTTCTTCCGAACGAAGACGAGGACACAGAAAAAACGCATAAGGGCAAGGTCAGACCTGCCGTTCTGCTTTCAGCAAAACGACATTCTGTTTCCTCGTCCTTGATGCGTTCAGACGTGAATATTTAATTTTTCCGCATAGATGTATTGTTTTTTGCAATATCTGTCAGCACAGTTCAAAGCCTATCATCTTCCACTTAAAGAATTTATAAAAAATAGTCGGATTCACTAATTTTTCATTTAATTTTCAGAATATCTATATTTTTATCTTTATTTTTTCATAATAATTTCATATTCCTGACATAAAAAGAACCGCCATATCTTTTCAGATATAGCGGTTTTGATAAAAAAGCCCAGCAGAAGTGTGATGTCACACTTTTACTGAGCTGTTCCTGTATTCAGTTTTTATGCTGATTCTATACCGGAATATGGTATTTTCTGCATACGCCACGCATCTGAATATACAGAAAATATTTTACATTTTTTTATGAATCAAATATTTCAGTTATATGGAACAGCAGACAGCCGAAGCCGCCTGCCGTTTCCTTGTATGGATTATCTGGAATTAATCACCATAACCACCCTGACCTTCGCCGCCAGAGTACGGAGGAGATGTTGTGATAACATCTTCCGTATCAAACTCTGTAATCTCAATTTCAGGAGTCACGTATTTTCTATCCATTTTTCTCACCTCATTATTCTTTCTCTGTAATAACACCGTTCAGGTCGGCTTTTACAAGGTCACCATAAACTGTGTGTTCCTCGCCATTTTCATCACTGTAAACAAGATAGGAACGAACGCACCATACATCAGATTCACTCACATTGCTCTTAGTCCATGTGAATTTGTATGCCAAATAATCATAGCACTTGCTGTCATCGTATCTTGTGAACTGTGCGGTTTCTGTTGTCAGTTCCGAGCCGTTCAGATTGGCTTCAGTATTCGCAACAATTCCGGCTCTAAGAATTCTTGCACCTTCCGGAATAGAAACCTTTGATACAAAAGCAATCTTGTTGCCGTTGATTGTTGTTACGCTTTCAATAAACGCAGTACCAACCTTTTCAACTTCTGTTCCGACAGGAGAATATACAGCTTCCAGTGTAACCTCCTTTGCGGGAACATGGAACGAATACACTTCATTGTAGCTTGCAATTTCGCCGTTGTTTTCCCAATGGTCAAACTGGTATTCTTCTTCCGCAGGAGCAGCAGTAACAGTAAGTTCCGTACCTATCTGATAGCTGTCACCCGAAACACCGCCGTCAATTGTACCGCCTGTTACAGTCACTTTGAATGTTTCAATTTTCTGTTCATAAACTACATTGACAGTGACAGCAGTTCCGGACTTCACGAGGGTTTCAACAGCAGACTGAACTTCTTCAGCAGTGGTATAAAACATATCGTTCACGTTCCAGCCCTTGAAATCGTAGCCGTCCAGATAAGGTGCATCCGGTACAGTATAATCTGTGCTTGTGTATATTTCTGCATAGACGGTGGTTTCGGTGCTGATGCCGTTGATGTCAACTGAATTGATGATGACCGCAGTCTTTTCAAGCATCGGAATCACAACTTCCTTAGTAGTGGTATACTCCTTACCATTGAATGTATATGTTGCTGTATAGACCGCACTGCCCTCACTTGTATATGTTGCAGGGATTTCTGAGTTTTTAGTAGCCGGAAGGTCTGTTTCTTCAAAAACTGTATCACCATGTATGCAGGAAATTGCAAAACCAAATGTCCAGTCAACATATTCCTCTGCATCTTCATCATAATGCGGTTCAATCCAATTCCATACAGGTTCGCCGTAGCTGTGACCCAGTGCCTGAATCACAGTATCGTTTATATCTACATTGCCGTCACTGTTCAGGTCTTTGAGCGGAGTGCCGGTAGTATCTGTATACAGTTTTCCGTCAGAACCAAGATAGTATTCGATATTGCCGTCTGTTTCGCAGGTTGCCGCAACCGCCTCATGCTTTTCAAAAGAATCAGGAAGTTGTTCACCCATTGCATAAATTGTGATATTTCCTGCTGGCATGGTAAAGGTTGTAACGGCATCTTCTGAGAAAATAGTTTCTTCATCTGTTGACCAGCCTGCGAATCTGTATCCTGACTGAACAGTTGCTTTGAGTGTCAGTTCTGTGCCGTAATAGTACATACCATTGGAAGAAGAACCCGTTGTTTTGATTCCTGTATCTTTTTCAATGGTAAGCGTGAATGATTTACGAGCATATTCAAACTTGACAACAGCCGTTCCGTCTGCTTTGATAGTAACAGATTGTTTTGTCGGCTTTGTGAAGCCTTCGATTGCTTTGGGAGAAACGGAAATTGTTTCGCCTGTTTTTCCGTAGAATACTGCTGTTTCGGAAGGCGTATCTGGATATTCTTCGTCAAGTCCCTGCAAGTAATATTCTACAGTATAAGCTGTATTTTCGGATTCTTTCCAGTTTGCAGTGAATGTCTTGTCTCCGGTGCTTCCTGCCGGAATTTCAGTCACGGCATTGCCGGAAGCATCTGTCCAGCTGGTAAATTCATAGCCTGCTCTGACAGGTGTCGGAAGTGTGATAGTATCAGATTCGACTGTATAGGAAGTAACACGATTTTCAAGTGTACCGCCGTTCAGAGTATAACTGATAGTGTAGTTTTTCAGATTCATATCTGGAATGGTAATCTCTGTATCACTTGTGGGAGTACCGGAAATAGTGATAGTTCCGTCACTTTTGCCCACTACTACGGAAAGACCATTTATGTTCTGACTGGAGTAGCTGCTCGGAATTTCATAGCCGTCTTTGAGGCGGTAGTAAACTGTAGTAATAGCCCCTTTTGTTTCCTGACTTGTTTTTCCGCCTGTTGAAAGAAGTTCCAGACCTTTTCCGGCAGTGATGTTTACAGAAAGAAGATGATTTGTTGTGAGTTTTACTTCATCGCTCGGAACAGATTCCCATCCATTTCCATCAGTGACGCAGGATAATGTGCATGTATAGTCTGTTTTGTTTTTCAGTTCATCTTTACAGTTAACTGTATAATAATATCTGTTGTTCTTTTTAGTCACCTGAGTTTTTGAAATCGGAATTTCTTTATCATTAAGACGGAGAACATAAGATGCTACACCGTTTCTGTTACCTGTAATCTCCGGCAGTTCCCAGCTGAATGTTGCTGTATTGCCATCCTGACTTTCAAACTTGAAATCTTTCGGTGCAACCGTTGGGGACTTAATATCACTGACTGTATAGCCCAGAACAGAAATATATTTTGAATCATTTGCACTGTCATCTTTATCTGTGTATGCCTCTACATCCCAGAAGCCAAAATCCCAATTGAAATCATAGTTATTATAAGGATATGCTTCGTTATAATAATTCGCACCTGTTCCGGAACGCTTTACACTGCTTGAATGGAATTTACAGTAACCTGCACCGACATTCGCACCAGCCTGCACTTTGACTTTGACATCTGTTACAACGCTCTCAAAGTATGCACCCCAACCAAGTTCTACGTCAAAGCCATGTTCTGCACCACTAGAATAGGTCAATTCTTTTGTACTGCTGGTTTTGCTGTTATAACTGGAAACACCTACATTTACATCGCCCTTTTCAAGCCATTTCTGTGCATAACGCATATCCTCACTGGTATCACTATTATCGCTTTGGGGGAAAGTCTCTCGATAGGAATAAGGGTCACCAGGTGTACCGAGACTTAACAAAGGGCTGCTTTCATCAGTATCTATCAGCAGAATTTTTCTGTCATCGTCATTTTTTATATCTTTCCTCTCATTGAATACCTTTGCAAGTTCGTTATATTTATCAACAGAAATACCGGCAACCTGCGGAGAACCATAAGTTCCGACATAGAATTTTTCATCGCTTCCGTCAATTTGGTACTCATAGATATAGTAAGGCGCACGGGCAACAATGATTGCATTTTCACCGCTGTTATTTGCATGGGTGATTTCAAGTGTACGTTCTGTATTTGTCTGTCCGCTGTAAGTCAGAGCAGCTTCATAATATCCACCTACATCAAGGTGGAAAACTTCATTTCCGCAGATGGAAAAACCACCTGTAACACCTACTTCAAGCGAAGCACTGATACCTGCACTGTATTTTCCGGAAGAGCCTTCTGAATAGCTGTTTGTGATGGAAGTAGAACCAATATCTCCAGCATTTCCATACTTACTGTTATGAAGTTCATCAAAATAGGGGGCTGCTTCCAGAACAAATATCGGTTTGGTATCTCCCCAGCCCTGTGTTACCTTATTCAGTTTGATACGCAAGCCGTCATTGTCAATATCCACATTGCAGATAGAGGCACTTTTTGTGCCGACACCGTCTTCCTGAAGAATTCCGTCTTGCTGTACCCATTTTTCACCATCATAGTAGCAATAGGTTGTATGGAACTGATTATTCTCATCTGCAAACAGGAAATAAGCACCCTGATAAATGCCCTCAAAAGCTCCTGTCAGTACTTTCTGTATAGAGTATTTTGTCAGACCACCATATCTGCTGCGATACTGTGCCTGTAGTTTATTAGTTTCATCAATCGCATAAATGGTATCGCCGAGAACAATCTGTGCATCTTCGGCTGAACCAAGTGCGGAAACCACGCCGACAGCGAGTTTATTATGATGATTCCATGCCTTTCTGCCATAAGGATGTAAACCATTTTTCATATACTCGGAAACCCCGTCAAGGTTGTTGCCGCCGTCTATGTCGAGTGATTCCCATGTAGTACTGTAAGTACTTGTCAGTTTGTCTGAATCACTAAATTCATAAACACCGGTATAAGAACCGTCGTTTTCCTTTTTAACCTCTTGAACTCTGGTCACATGCATTCCGTAGAAATAATCCAAATAGTCATCATGTTCAACCCAGCCAGCAGTGACGATTTCAGGGAAATCTACCCCAGATTCAGTAGAATTGACATCCACATTGCCGACAGCGGAAGAAGCATAACGGATGAGACCGTCTTTATTATTATATGTTCCTGTCAGTTCCAGTGTATAGGTTTCGTGGAATTCACCGTTATAATAATCATAGATACGCATTTTGGTAGTGCTGTCGTTGCTTGTGCAGGTAGTACTTCCTAAACCAGCAGTAACAATAAGTTCGTCTCTGCCGTCCTTGTCGATGTCCGCAGCAACGAGGTTAACAAGCGGAATATCTCTCTGTCGTTCTTCGTCGCCTGTCACGCTGGAAGTCTGCAAACCGAAACTGTTGTACACATTGTCAACAATCTTCTGATTGAAAACCGGCTTGTAATAATGTCCGCTATAGATATATTTCGTGTACTGTGGGGGGGAATACCAATAGTCTGGGCTAGTTTGATGGGACAATTCACTTGCATCTCGTTTTTCAATCTTATATTCTTCAATGCGGACATCTCCCCATTCCGGAATATAAGCTATGATAGTATCCTGTCCGCTGCCGTCAAAGTCACCTGCTGCAATGCTCATAAACATTCCGTTTACATTAGCATTAATACCTGAGAGAAAATTAAATTCACCATCTATTTCTGTATTGCACTCAGCTGTACCTACATTTGAAGTGTTTTGACTCAAACAAGTACCAAAATCGACCCATCTCTCCATCGTTACCTGAAAATCAGTATCTACTTTTGCACCTCCGGTTGTCGGGTCGGACAGCGAAAGAAAAAGTTCTCCGAATTTGCTGCCAACTCCAGCAACAATATCATCTTTGCCGTTTCCAATATCAATCCCTACAGTGTCTAACGTGTCCTGCCAATTCGTGGCAGAATTGTTTGTATATGTTTTTGTAGAATCCTCATTCACATCATGCAGAGAAACTCCCTCGTCTTTCCCTGTATAAATTCCGTATACCTCCGGAACGGTGTAGACATTATTCCATTGTCCGCTTGCAGTGCCGTATGGGTCAGCATTCCGGATGGAAGCATCATTGGTCACATCAGATTGTCCGTGAAGCGAGTCATCAAAGATACTTTCCGGACTGTCCGCTGCCAAGGCGGTCATCATTTCCGTATTGATTTTTGCAGTCTCCGGCAAGATTCCGCCAAGACTGATGTTAAGCGTTGGCAGAAGTGCACAGAGAGCTGTCGCAACCAGCCGTTTCTTCAGAGATTTCATCTAAAAACTTTCCTCCTTAAAATTAATTTATAATTTGATTATATCATGGGTTTCTCATTTTGTATAGTACCCCTAGGGGTACTTTGCTATTTTTTTCAATCTGAAATTTATGATTATTACATTTTCTGACCTTGTTCCTCCTTGATTCCGAGTTCTTTCTTTTTTCGTTCTATTATACTTTTCAGTTTGCTTTCCACATGAGAGGCAAGCTGTTTTTGTTCCTGCTGATAATTTTCATTTATGATTCTGCTTATGTTCACAAACAGACTGAATACTGTATCGGCAAGCATCTGATTCTGTTTTTGAGTTTCATCTATTCCGGCAACTGTTTTGATAATCATATTCTTGACTGACCTGAATTCCGGATTGTCGGGCAGTTCAGGGAAATCAACCCTCGCAGAAGAATAGATATCATGCTTTGCCTGTTCCGTGTCACACCAGAGTGCATACATCTGAGCAATTATCTTGTCTTTTGCGAGGCGTGAAAAAATCAAATCGACAGTTTTCTTGGTGTCACGTTTCAGATAGCCATATACCTTTTTGCCTTTTGCATTTTTCAATTGCTGATATAGTAAGCTGATAAGCCGGAGCAGTTCCGCATCTGGATTCTGATTTTTAGAAATCTGTGCTGATAACTTTTTCATCAAGTCAGCGGATTCGCTTTTTATCTGATTCCGGACATCTGTCTGCTGACCGTACAGATGATACAATTCATCATGATAAATATCATTCGCAAATCCGCTCCGGATTTTTTCGATACCCTGTTTCGTGAGGAATCCCTCTCTTGGGTCAGTCGAAAAAACAATAATATGCACATGCGGATTGGTTTCCTTGTCGTGAAAGGCGGCATACCATTTCAAATGGGCGAGGTCTATCTTCGACTGTTTGGCGATGTTCGGAATCTGCCGTTTGACAAGTTCTCTCCATGCGTTCAGAGTGTCATAGCCCATTTGTTGTGCATCCTCTCGGCGGAGGGAAACAACATGAGTCCAGACATTTCCGGCATGGTTTCCGACTTCCTTTATGACAGCATTGAGGTCAATCGGTTTGTTCTCCTGCGAGAACAGTCCGTGTGTTCCGAACTTCACTGCACCGGGTCGCTTTGCCAGATAGCCGACATAATTTTCTTTAGTTGCTGTCTGGTCAGCATGATGCTCCAGAATTTCTGAAATCAAAGCAGAGCCTGTCTGCTGAGTCCGGCTTGCCATGTAGTCACTGTATTCAAAAGAATTTCTGCTGTCCGGAAATTCTTTTAGCAGAGAGGCAAGCAGTGCTTTCTGATTCTGCGTAGCAGGCGCATTAGGAGTATTTGATTTCACAGCAACTGAGCCTTTTCTGGTAGCAATATATTTCACATAGTTTGATTTTCGTTTCGAGCCGCTTTTCAGATAACGGCTCGTGACAATAATTTTCGGCATAGCGCACCTCACTCTGCGGATAGATACAGCAAGACAAAAAGCCCATGTCTTATGACACAGGCTTTCTGCAGGCTTGATTCAGTTTTTATTCAAATTCTTCAGGATTGTTCTTGATATAATCAATAATTTCGATATAGTCTGCCCAGTCGCTTTCCGGAATATGGAGCAGAGCCATTGCGTTTTCAACTGAGTGTAGAATCTGGTTCGCCTTGCATGGTTCATTATTCTGCGACTTTCCAGTCAGCAAGTTTTCTTTCTTTGGAGTCGAAGGATACTCCGATTTTGAAAAGTTTTCTCTTATCCGCTGAAAATGAGAGTTTATAGTCTTTTGTGTCAATCTGCTTTAAAGCTTCTTCTGCTGTTTTATCCAGCTTGTATTCAAACAGGTAGACAAAATTATCAGTTTCGACCTTGCAGTCAATATGCCCTTTGTATGCCTGCTGTTCTGTCATCACATATCTGCCGAGCAGAGTGAACACCACATAAATTAGCGTCTGAAAATAATGTTCAAACACGGGATTGTTTGTGGTATAGCTGATATTTGCAAACAGCCCTGTCAGAACACTGTGTATTCCCTCAAGGTCACCATTTTCAACATATTCATCCAGAGTAAAAATATCCAGCCCGTTTGCTGCATTTGCTTTCGGAACATAAACCGGAACTAAACTTTCAAGGAAAGCATACCTCACCTCATCATTCGGAAAAGCCAGAACATACCGGCGCATCTTAGGATTATAATCCGAAATCGTCAGATACCCTGACTGATAAAGAAGCGGAATCGGGTCAAGCGTATCGCCTGTGTAATCCTTCAGAATTCTTTCTGTTGAGAAGATAGTCTGATTGGAAAACTTACGGACATCAAAATGGTCATTACGAAGTTTCTCCACAAG
>JAFRMZ010000014.1 GCA_017430465.1 Oscillospiraceae bacterium | reverse complement strand
TGTGAATCCTTCGGAAACAAGTCTGTCAATCAGCTCCCTGTTTGCTCTGCTTGTCGGCTTGTACGCAGAACCAATCAAAGCATTCAGATGCGAAATCACGGATTCACAGATTTTGTTATCTTGTATTTGTTCTTCATTGTTTGTTTTTTCATTCTTTGTATTATAATAATAGTAAGCCGTAGTGCGGTTTTCTGTCTGCGGTTTTCTCGCTGTCGGATTTTCCGCAGTTTGTTTTTTTGCCTGCGGTTTATCTTCCGCAGGTCTTTCCTTTTGCTGGACTTCATAAACATCGTAATCGTAGTCAATCTGTCCATTCGCTTTCTGGTAGCGTTTCTGGAAAACGTGTCCTGCATCTTCCAGTTCTTTCAAAGCACTCTTGACTGCCGTTCTGCCTTCCTTGCACATATCCACCAGACCCTCAATTGTGAAGTGCCAGTCTTTCGGTTTGGAAAGCATCTTGATAAGCAACATGGTCGCTTTGGAACTGAGGTAAGTATTGTTTATCAGTTCGTTGCTTATCTGGGTATAGCCTGAATGCTTATTTGCTCTGTAAACAGCCATTCAATACACCTCCGTTTTTTATGGGTGCAGACAGCAGGAGTTGCACCTGCTTGTGATACTGTTGTCTGCATAAGGCAGTACAGGACTGCCTATTCAATTGTGATAATCTCGAAAGGCTCATCACTGATGAGGTCTTTCAGTTTCTGCTTGGCAGTTTCCAGCGTGTCTGCCTCAATGTCGTATCTGCGTTCTGCATTGCTCTCCGGCAGATAACAGTAAAATGTGTACATCATTCATCACTTCATTTCAATGTAAGATACCAGTTCGTACTTAATCATCATGCCGGGTCTTTGCTTGCCGAGGATTTCCTCGACAACTTCATAGGCTTTCGCTCTGGTGAGAACATCTCCCTGTTCAAGCTGAATGTCGGCAACAGGTCTGCCTTTGTAGAGTACCTGATAGCACTTGCCGTCATGGTTCAGATTTTCTACCAGTTTCATGGTTCGCATTTCATTTCACCTCGCTTTCAAGCAACTTGAAGTAGTCATGCTTATTGGATTCCTCGTGGAGATAGGAAACATATTTCTTCTTGTCTACTGTCACAATATAGTGTCCGAGGTCTACATCATAGTCACTTGAAACACCTTTTAGTTTCATTCTGATATATGCACCATCAAATCCGTTCCAGTTTGAAACCCCAAAGCCCAGAATTTCACGGTTAAAACCGTAAATTTTCTGAAAGTCGTGAAATGTATGACTGAAATTCGTAACTAAAGGTTCGTGGTCGATAATGTCAATCAGGTTTCCACATGTAAAATCTTCAGCGATTTCATTTACAATCACAACACCGTCACAGCCTTTCAAGGCACACAGGTCGAAAAATTCTTTTACTGTCATTCTTGTTCACCTCGTTAGCCATTTTTATACAATCCAGACCTGTTCCGGAAGGTTTTCCAGCAGGCTGTCAAAACGCTTTTCCGCCTCAGTCCTTCCAATAGCACCATCATTTCTTTCCCATTCATCGTAGGCTTTTTCGATACTCTGGATAGTATCCAGCAAAGAATGATTCTTGTCTTGCAAGATTTCCATTGTTGCTTTCAGTCTGTCGAAACGGTAGCTCAAGTCGAGATAAGCAATCAGAATTCCCATATTCATTCCGATAGCAGCAAGCATTTCTTTCTTTGTCAGACGCATCAGGCGTTTTCCGGCTTCTCTTTCAGCAAGTTCACTGTCATAACCTACAAGGTCAAAATAATCATATTCATAGCCGTCATAGCCGACAAGATTGAAGCGATTCCCGACAAGAGCAACAGTCGTGTCATTAAAAGCCTTTTCAGCGTATTCATAGCTTTCTTCATAATCGGCTTTGAAATATAAATTTCTGATAGATTCCTGCAGAGCTTCTCTCAGCCGATAGCAGTCGTTTTCAATGTCAGAGAAAGCCATTCTGAAATTGAATGCCTCTTCTTCACTGTCATCCAGTGCATTGATAAGAAAATCCTGTTCATTATCAATCCACCAATGCACATCACCGCAGAGTTCTTCAATTGCATCAAGCCCTTCTGTAATATCATTAAAACTCATAGAAGCAAGTGCTGGTTTTTTATATCGCAATACTTCACAGCGTTCCCACTTTGTCATTTTCATATATTGTTCTTCACCCGTTCCATTCATCGACAGCCTGATGATAAGACTTTTCAAGTTCGTCTCTGGCATCTGCTCCAATCAGCTCTCTGGCAAGTGAAAGAAGCTCATCTTTAACATCTAAGCATATATCAGAGCTATCTTCAGCAATTCTGCCAAGCATACTTTCAATCCGGTCATAAATCAAATCAGTCTCATATGATAAGTTCTTATTAAAAGCACATTCATCAAAAATTCTGACAGCTTTTTCTTTTGTGTTGCAATACCTGCCGTTGTGGACACCGCACTTGTCATCATCAATTGTCCAGACGACATATGGGTCAGGAGCTTTCCGGCTAAATGCAATGCAGAACCCGTTAAAGATTCCGAAAACTTCATAGTCCTGAATTTTTGTTCCGATGTGAATTTCTTCAAGCCGGAGCTGGATATTTTTCACATCATCCGGAGAAAGTCCTGTTTCTTCATAATCCAGAAGCTTACACATTGCACCGTAAATGGTGTCGCTCATGTTTTTAAATTCTTCTCCATGAACACCCCATGTTCCAGAGGGTTCTTTGTAAGTAAATCTCATGTATTATCATCCTTTCCACAGATTTCACCAAGTGTCCTGTAAATCTCTGCAAGTTCTGCCTCGATAGCTTCTTTCTGGTGTTTCAGTTCTGCAATGTGTTCCACAACAGCTTTCAGCGTGTTTTGCCAGCTGATAACAACAGGTTCAGATTTTTTATAAACAGGTTTGTAGTCTGACTGCTCTTCCAGCGTTTTTTTAGCACGGACACCAACCTGAACACCACTTTCTTCCAGAACAGCAATAATTTCAGCTTTTTGACAAGCATTCAGCTCTGCTAAAATCTGAATCTGTTTTGCTTTTTGCTTTGCCTGTTGATAACTCTGGCAGATTTCCTCATTTGTCATTTGCATGGTATTTCCTCCTGATTTGCATCTTGTTGCTTGAGATTTGGATATTCTCTCTCCAGCCATTCTTTGTTTTCTGGTTTTTCAAGCCATTTCAGTACCATATCGCAGAACTGCTTTGCAACTAATGAAGGAACTGTTTTATTTGACATACACGTTCTCTCCTTTTTCTGATGTACCTTCTACCAGTTCACGGCAGGAAGTCCCCAGTACTTTCTCCAGTCTGACAGCAGTGATGATGTTGGGGAACTTGATACCCAGCTCATACTGTGCCAAAGCTGCCTGGCTAATGCCGATAATTTTCGCCAGCTCTTCTTGTGAAAAGCCCTTGCTTTTTCTCAGGACTTTCAAATTGTCAGAAAATGCCATTAGCTCACTCCTTTTAAAAAAAATATAACTCGGTTATTGACAAATTCCGAAAAAGAGTGTATAATAAAAATAATAGTATACACTTAGCTATTTGTAACCTTGGGTCTGGTTTATAGCTTGGTTATAATTATAACAAACAAAAATTAGAAAGTCAAGTAAAATTTTCTTATTTTTGTAAAATTGTAGATTTACACAAATCAGACTTCTTATTTTTGTTTATTTTGTTTATGGGAGGTGTCGGTATGTTTTGGGACGTTTATTGTACAGAATGTGACAAAATAGGAAAAAAACCTAATAAAGTCGCATCTGAATTAGGTTTGTCATCTGCAACTACAACAAGATGGAAGTCGGGTGCAATTCCAAACGGAGAAACTTTAGTTAGAATTGCGGAATATTTTCACGTTTCAGTTGACTATCTTCTTGGAAGGTCAGATGAACCTAATAACAACAGTATTCAGACAGGAGATATCAGTAACACCATTCAAGGTGACCACAACAATAATAATGTCAATATTGGTAATGCTAAAAACGTTACCGAAGAAGCCGTACAAGAAATCAGTTCCATTCTGTCTGGGCTTACACCCAGACAACGAACAGAACTAATGATGATAATTTATCAATTTGCTGATGAGCATACAGTACAAAAAGTGGGTGATAAAAATGGAAAGAAGAAAGAAAGTTTGTAAAATAGTAAGTGGTATGTCTTTAGAACGTCAAGCAGAAGTAACAAAATTCATCAGGCAAAATACTTGTGATGTTTTAAATGACCCTAATTATACAGTGATGAAAGATAATTATATCTCTGCATATCAAGAAGCTAAATCTGAAAATGGAAATTTTTTATTATCTTTTGAGGCTTCTCGGATATTCCTTCGAATAATGATATTGTCAGCTGATTGGTGTGCTACTGTTAATGATTTGGCAAAATATGCATATAACAAAGACCCGCATCCTTTTGCTACAACTTTTGAAGCGTTCAAAGAATTGGAGCAAAATAGCTTTCTTATACGTAAAAAAATCAAATCTGCAAAAGAAGATTTTTACTTTGTGAATCCTTGCTATCTTATTGAAAATATGCATGATGATGAATTTGAGTTGTTTTTTCGACTTTACTTTGAACATGAGTGAAAATAGAAAAGGAGTGCAAACCCATATATTGAAACATATAGCGTAAGTGCTAAATTTTCATTGGCAAGGGTTTGACAAATACAACGAAATCCAGTATTGGGCAGTTGCTGATGTGGCAGACGGTTCAGAAGCAAAAGTAATTTCATTTACGGTTGACAAAAACCTAATATAAAAACTTAAAAGCGGAAATTTTGCCACCAATACTATGGGAGATTATGTATCAGATTTGTGGGTACTTCCTAGTTTACAATCAAATTAAACATACACTTAAGGAGATGATTTTATGAGTACAAGAGAATTGGCTTATCATGTTGTAGATTCGCTTTCGGAAGAAAAACTGCAAGCCTTTATTACGCTTTTCGCAGATGAAAATGAAATTGCAAGAATGGAAACAGAAATGATGGCAAATGACTCAAATGCTTTAAAATTTAACAGCGTTGAAGAATTGTTTGAGGAGCTGGACAGCGAATGAAATGTAATGTGCTTATCAAATTTAGAAAGGAGAAATTATTATGGGAGCTTTTGCAATTCCCTCTAACAAGCCTTTTATTGCCAGAAAGCCGTTAAAGACTAAGAGAAAGAGAACTGCCTACCAAGCAGAACTTGAAAATCTTCTTGCACTTCTTAAGGATGCAGAAATGGAAATAGACAAAGAAACAAATGACATTCGTTATGTCCGCAATGGAGAAGTAGTTGCAGTGTTTAAGGATGATGAAAATGAAGAATGAATATTTTACGGTAAAACTGACAAAAGAAATACAAGCTGAATTGTCACAATCTTTTGATTGTGGCAATCCTGCCTTGACTACTTTTCTGAAAAGTTATGAAGCTCTTGATGATTTTTTTGGTGTTACTTATGTAATTAAATCAAAAAATGGTATTATTGGTTATTACAATATTAGCACTGGACACATTGAAAATGAGAATCATATTAGAATGGGAGGAACAATTTATATCAATTGTCTTGCCATTGATAAGCTTTACCAGAAGAAAAAATTCAGGACTTCTTATTATTCGGACATCTTAATGAATGATTGTCTCCAAAGAATTGAGAATTTGAGAAATAAAGTTGGATTTGCTTTTGTTACACTTTCTTCTACTGATGAAGGTTATCATTTGTATGAAAGAAACGGTTTTTGTGAACTGGAAGATGATATGCAAATGGCAAAGAACACTGGAGAAGATACTTGTATACCAATGTATCTGCCATTGGATTACGAAGAATAAAGTTGGTGAAGGATATGAAAAAAGCTGTAATCTATGCAAGATACAGTTCTGACAGGCAAACAGAGCAATCTATTGAAGGTCAGCTTCGTGTCTGTCATGAATTTGCAGAAAAGAACGAACTCACAATTATTGAAGAATACATAGACAGAGCCATGACCGGAACAAATGATAAACGTCCTGCGTTTCAGAAAATGATTGCTGACAGTATCCATCACAAATTTGACTATGTAGTGGTTTATAAACTGGACAGATTCGCACGTAACCGTTTCGATTCTGCTGTTTATAAAGCGAAACTGAAACAAAACGGAATTCGTGTTCTTTCAGCTATGGAAGGTATCACTGACACACCAGAAGGCATTATCATGGAAGGTGTCATCGAAGCCATGAATGAATACTACTCCGTTGAGCTGTCTCAGAAAATAAAGCGTGGTATGCGTGAAAATGTCATCAAAGGCAAGGCAACAGGTGGGAATGTTGCCTTAGGATATAAGATTGGTGCAGATAAGAGGTTAGAACTGGATGAAACGGCAGCCATTACTGTCCGTAAGATATTTGAAGACTACGCCTTCGGAAGTACCTATGCTGAAATCATAAGAGACTTAAATTCGCAAGGCATCAAAACAAGCCGTGGAAATGATTTCAATAAAAGTTCATTGACTCGTATCCTGACTAATGAAAGATACATCGGTGTCTATACCATTGATGGAGTTGCAGAACAGTCAGAATGCCCTCGGATTGTATCAGATGAATTGTTTCATAAGGTGCAGGAAAAAATACAAAATTCTCAGCAAAAACGCAGAAAACGGAGTAAGTATTCCTATTTGCTTTCTGGACTGCTTTACTGTGAGAAATGCGGATGTAAAATGACTACCACAAGTGGTACATCGAAAACTGGAAAGAAATATCACTACTATTATTGTCCGAATAAGTGTACAGGGCGTGTTTCTGCTGAATATCTGGAACAGAGTGTTTTGGATATGCTTCGTGAATATTTGACAAGTGAAAATTTGGAAATGATTGCAAGAGCTGCATACACAGAGTATCAGAAAACTATCATGGATGATTCAGAACTGAAAGTTGTAAAAAGAGAACTGAAAAATGTAGAAAAACAAATCCAGAATGGCATTGATGCTGTCTTGAATGGTTTTGCCAGTGAAAGCTTGAAAGCTACTCTTGCAGAATTGGAAACAAAAAAGAAATCATTACTTCTGCAAATTGATGACTTGTCGAGAGCTGCCCCAAAATTAACATTAGAACATTTCAAGGGGATAATACAAAAATTGATAGATGATTGTCAGAAAAACTTAGTAGACACTATCGTGGCTAAAGTGACATATTCATCAGAACGGATTATTGTATACATTAATATCACAAATCCGGATAATGACCCACAACTGGATAAAATTGAGTTTAATGTTGCATCGCCTCCACTTAACTATAAAATGCCTATGTGCCTTAAAATAAGGGCATATAGGCGTTTTACTGTTTCTGAGCAAATTGATGCAGAAACAAAGAATTATTTCGGCTTGACTTTTTAGTGATAATTTGCTATAATCAAGAAAGGTATTATAAATAGTTTGGGAAGATAAAAAATGCTGAAAATTCCCTAGGGGGACACAAACTATCAAAAAATTCATATAGTTTTATTAAGGAGAAAATTATGAAAAATAAACTAAGTTTTTTTGAAAAAATGAAAAACAAACTGACCGTGCTTGCAGAAAACAATCCCAGTATCTTTATGTTTCTGCTTATCCTTGTCGCAAATATTGTATTTGTAGCAATATCCACAATTCTTTTAATGTTTTTGCCCGAAAACAAGGGGAGAGGATTTGCAGAAATGATTCGTTTTGCATTTACCCTTATGGTAAATCCAAGCGGAAGATACCAATATAGTGATTACCCTATTTCATTGATTATTACGACAATTGTTGTACTTCTCGGCATGATATCCCTTACCGGCGGAACAGTAGGTTTTATTACCAGTATTATTACAAGTGTGCTTGAAAAATCA
>JAFRMZ010000095.1 GCA_017430465.1 Oscillospiraceae bacterium | reverse complement strand
TCTATGCTGACATCCGCATCAATCATGGAACGGACAGATTTCTTTCCGCTTTCCTTAATTTCTTTCAGTTTGGCATTGACTGCTTTTTCGTCGCCGTCAATGGTAACGCCGAGCATTTCAACTTTATGTTTTTTGCTGTCGCCGAAAATTTCGTCAGGGTCAACAATAATCGTTTTATGTTTTGGTTTTTCTTTTTGCTTCTTGCTTCGGAACAATTTATTCAGGCCGTCATTTTTCTGTTCTTTTGTTTCTGGTTTAGGTTCGGGCTTAGGTTCAGGCTTTTTGGGGGTGGAAAGAGGCTTCGGTGTCTGTGTTTTCAGAGCAGATTTTTCAGCCGGCTTATAGAGATTTTTTTCAGAAACGTTTTCCACCTCATCGGGAGCGACATCCACTGCGAAAGTAGAATTTCCCCGACCGGTATTCATCTCATATTCTTTAGATTTTGTTTCAAAGATTCGTTTCAGAACGGCATTTTCATCTGCGGGCGGGTCTGGAACGAAAGCGGTTCGGGCTTCTTCCCGCAGAAGTTCTTCCGCATTGACAGGCGCATCATAAACAGAATTCTGCTGTTGCAGTTTCTGCTGCTGCATTCTTGCGAAGAATGAACCTGTTCCAGCGTTGCTTTGCTGGGGCTGATTTGCGGCATACATAGAAGATGCGATGGTAGAAGCACGCATAGCAGGTCTGTCGGGAACAGAAACAACTGGTCCGGCAGGCTGTTCCCCCGGACGGGGCATTACCGGCACGGGAGGCGGTTTTGTACCATTTCTGGGAATAAACTCTGCATTTTCTTTGGATGAAGTTTCCGAAACCGTATCCAGAAAAGCAGGCTGTTTTTTCTGCGTCTGCTGATATTGCTGAGACTGCGGTAATTGTTGGGACTGGAGCTGACCTGCCTGCGAAGCAGGAACCATTGTATAAACAGGATTTCCGCTTGCATCCCGACCGACTATTTTCGGAATCATCTGCACATAAACAGGCTTACCTGTACGGTCATACATTACCTGAACATAAATCTGATTTCCGTTTGCATCATACATTATCTGTACATTGCCCGTATTTTGCTGTTGCGCAGGATAAGAAATCTGCTTATACTGCTGTTGCTGAACAGGCTGTCCCCTTCTTGCAGCGGAATAGACATCCGCTTTGGAATAACCTGTCTGACTCGATTTTGCAAAAAATCCCTGCGGTCTGTTCTGCAAGGGATAATTGCACCGGACACAATATGCTAAATTATTCTGCGGCTGCTGCATCTGACAATTCGGACAAATCATACGGATTCACCAACTTTCTGAGGCATATTTTTGATGTTTACTCTTATTATAACATAGTATCTGAGAAATAGCAAGGCATTTCTGAAATTTGTTTATTATCATCACAAAACAATTTCAGATTCTGTATATTTTAACTAATCCGTTTATTCTGTTACTTCCTGAACGATTTCTTCTGTTTCGTTCTGTACATCTTCCGGAATTTCGTCCGTCTGTTCTGAGGAGGCTGCTGTTTCTCCGGTATCCACTGCCACGACAAAGCCATCGATATTATTTCCGGAGACAGTATATTCCTTATCGGCCGGAACAGGCAGCATAGTCGTATCTGCCGAAGTATCCGCCGGATAATAATACACTTCATAGACCTCGTTCTGCTCATCAGTTATCAGGAGGTGCTCCCCCTCATAGGGATAGCCGTAAAGCAGAGTGATATATTCTTCCAGACAAAAGCCGGATGCGCTGATATAACTGGAATGCGGTTTGCCGACATAGCGATAATGCCACGGCTCGAACCGAATGTTTGTAACGCTGGTCTTATCCTCCGGATAGCGGAGAATGATACCATATTCTGCACAATGTTCGTTAATCCAGTTATAGATGCCTGTACCATCGTATTCTGCCTGATACAGCGTCAGGTCAATGCCCCAGCCTGTCTGGTGTTCACTGTAGCCGGCTTTGGCAACCGTATCGGAATAGTCACGGTTATTTTTTTCCAAATCCGCATCATACAGTTCCTGTTGACGTTCTGCGGAACGGTATCCGCTCTGTACAATGACATTATTATCATAAGTGGCATTATAAAAAGCATCAAACATTGCAATCAGCTTTTCAGCATATTCCTGCTGAACTTTGACTTCTGCGCTGTTTGCACCGCCGAAGCTGTGGCAGTCTTTTTCCAGCATGACCTGATAGAGACTGACAAGGTTTTCTTCACTGCCCTGAAATGCATAGTCCCCGTTGACGAGAATCAGTGAGCCGTTGTAGATTTCCTGATTGGAAATCTCGATGCTGTCATAAATCGTACCGGGTTCTGTTGTTTCTTCAGTGGATTCTTCTGTGATGTTATCTGTATAGTTAATTTTCTGCTCGACAGCCGTGCCGTGTGTAGCGATATAATAACCGCCACAGCCGATGCCGGCCAGCAGAGCGAGTGAAAAAATCACATCAAAGAAACGTGCAATTCCGTTGCTTTTTTTCTTTTTTTTATCTCCCATGTCATCTCATCCTTTCTGCCTTGCACAGTATTTTGCTCATACAGTAATATTATAGCACAAATAAAAAAAAAAAGAAAGTCTTTTTTTGCATTTTCTGCAAATTTTTTTTAAATATTCATTGCATGAGAAAATTTCTCTCTGCATAGACTAGTTTTAAACAGGAGGGATGTCTTATGCATTTTAAATTTTTATTATTAATAATTTTTATTTTATACTCTTTCTGCGGATGCAGTCAGCTTCCGGAACAGAATCAGGACTATTATCTTCAGGAACTGGCACATCTTCATCTGGAAGATGCTGTGCAGAATCTTCCGGAAGATTCTGCACTCCGTGCTGTCTGGATTCCCGTCATGACTTATGAAAACTGGATGGAAAACAAATCAGAAAATCAGTTTCGGGAAGCTGTCCGGAATGCGTTCCGGAACTGTACAGATTTAGGCCTGAATACGGTCTTTCTGCATGTCAGAGCCTATTGTGATGCTTATTATCATTCCGGACTTTTTCCGTCTGGTTCGTATCTGACGGGAGATTATGACCCGTTAGCCATTATGCTGGAAGAAGGCCATCAGCTTGGGTTAGCTGTTCATGCATGGATAAATCCTCTGCGGGCACAGAGCGTTCAGAAAATGGCCTCTCTGCCTGAAAGTTTTCTTCTCCGGCAGTGGTATGACACCAAAAACGGAACGTATCTTGTCAATTATGACGGCAGATACTATCTGAATCCGGCCTATCCGGAAGTCCGTCAGTTAATTGCGGACGGCATTACCGAAATCATGCAGAATTATGATGTTGACGGCATTCACATTGATGATTATTTTTATCCGACTACAGAACCGGAATTCGACAGACAAGCATTCTCTGAAAGTTCCGCTTCTGATTTGGCGGACTGGAGACGTGATAACTGCAATCAACTGATAAAATTATTATATCAGACTGTAAAGCAAAACAATCCGGAAATTCCGTTCAGCATCAGTCCGCAGGGCAATTTTGAAATCAATTATAACCAGCTTTATGCCGATGTCAGATTATGGTCATCCGAATCCGGCTATTGTGACATCATGATTCCGCAGATTTACTATGGATTTCAGAATGATACCTGTCCTTTTGCAGAAACGGTTCAGCTCTGGTCAGAAGCCGTTACTGTTCCGAAACTGGTTATCGGCTTGGGAGCTTACAAAATCGGATTTTCTGACCAATGGGCAGGCTCAGGGCAATCAGAATTTCTGACTGACAGCACGGTTATCTCCAGAGAAATTGAATTTATTTCCGAACTTGACAGCATCTCCGGCATTGCACTTTACAGTTATACTTCTGTCTTTGAGCCGGAACAGCAGGTTTCCGCACTGGTCAATGCTGAAAAAGAACAGATTTCCGAGCTTTTTCATAAAAATACTGCTCCGGAGGAAACCGGAGCAGAATCTTAATTTTCCGTAATGACTTTTCTTGCGATATGCGTTTCCAAGTCGGCTAATCTGGTAGGTGCAGGAATATGACTTTCCTTTGTGACAAAATGCTGAATGATTTTCGTTGCCGTTTCCAGAGAAATCCCCGTTCCAACGGACAGGAACACCGGCTTGACATTTTCATGTGTGCGGAGTACTCTGCCGTAGACTTCCCCATTGATAACAATATCGGAATAACTTCCGGCGGACTGTTCCGGTTCGGTATATTCGGCATCGAATACCCTGTAATATGTTTTCGCCACGCCGATGGAAGGCTTTTTCAGGAGCAGTCCGGCATGAGAAGCACTCCCCATGTGTCTGGGGTGCAGATAGCCGTTTCCGTCAAAGATATACAAATCCGGCTGATTCTGTAATAACTTTACTGTTTCGAGAATCAGGGGCAGTTCACGGAATGCCAGAAATCCCGGCATATACGGAACTTTAATTTCATCATGGAACTGCTGTTTTTCGATAGCTTCTCCTGTCTGATAATCCAGAACGACAATACAACAGACGGCAAATTCCCGATTTTCCTGTTTCCAGTAGGCCAAATCCACACCGGCGACAGTTTTCAGATTCTGCATCTGAAAGCTGTCCTCACAGGTGATTTGAGATTTTAATTCATTCTGAATTTTTAAGAATTCTTCCTGCATCAGATAATCTCCTTTAATTTTGTCCTGAATATCCACATAGCAATTATGATAACCATGCCTAACAGACCTCTGATAATTCCTTTCAGTCCCTTTTGCAACAAAAGAGGAATACACAGAAGATATGTCCATGTCAATATAGAAAAACTATACAGAAATCCTGTTTCATAATCAGCATCAGACCATGCAGGAACAATACGTATTAGCTGAATAATAAATACATTTAAAAAAATGAGTTTCTTTAACAGCGGAGATTTTCTCATTTCACAGCATCAAGCAGAGCCTGCACCTTATCGGTCTTTTCCCATGCAACATTGAGATTTTCACGTCCGAAATGTCCGTAAGCTGCTACTTTGCGATACTGAGGCTTTCTGAGGTCGAGCATCTTGATAATGCCGTCCGGTGTCAGATTGAAAATTTCAGAAACCGCCTTTTCGAGCTTGGATTCTTCGGCTTTGCCTGTACCGAACGTATCTACTCTGACAGAAACAGGCTTTGCTACGCCGATAGCATAAGCAAGCTGAATTTCGCACTTGTCAGCGAGTCCGGCTGCTACGATATTTTTTGCGATATATCTTGCAGCATAAGCAGCACTTCTGTCAACCTTTGTCGGGTCTTTGCCGGAGAATGCACCACCGCCGTGACGGGCATATCCGCCGTAAGTATCGACAATAATCTTTCTGCCGGTAAGACCGCTGTCACCCTGAGGGCCTCCGACTACAAAACGGCCTGTCGGATTGATAAAGATTTTTGTTTCTTCGTCCATCAGTTCTGCCGGAATGACAGCATCAATCACGAGTTCTTTAATATCATCACGAATCTGCTGAATTGTTACATCCGGAGCATGCTGAGTCGAAACAACAACGGCATCCACACGGACAGGCTTGTTATTTTCATCATATTCGACAGTTACCTGTGTTTTGCCGTCTGGTCTTAAATAGCGGAGAGTACCATTTTTGCGGATTTCGGTCAGTCTGATAGCAAGCTTATGTGCCAGAGAAATCGGCATCGGCATAAGTTCCGGTGTTTCGTTGCAGGCATAGCCGAACATCAGCCCTTGGTCACCTGCACCGGTTTCCTGTGTATCATAAGATTCATTAACACCCATTGCAATATCAGGGGACTGTTCATCCATAGCAATCATGACATTGCATGTATGGCCATCAAAGCCGAATTTTGCTCTGTCATAGCCGATGTCTATTACAACCTGACGGGCAATTTTGGCAATATCAATATCTGCCTTGGTAGAGATTTCGCCCATGCACATGACTAAGCCTGTTGTTGTGACAGTTTCGCAGGCAACACGTCCGAGGGGGTCTTGTGCAAGAATGGCATCCAGAACGGCATCAGAAATCTGGTCGCAGATTTTATCGGGATGTCCTTCTGTAACGGATTCAGAAGTAAATACTCTTTTCATAATAAATAGCCTCCATTTGATAAAAAATTTCATAAAGCGACACAACAGAGGCAGAATCAAAAAAACAGCATCCGGATTTTAACCGAATGCTGTGAATCGTACTTGATAATTCCTCATCTCTCGGTAATACCGCAGGATTTAGCACCATCAACAAAAAGTCAGGTTGCCGGACTTCATAGGACCTGTTTCCTCAGTCGCTCTTGATAAGGTTAGTTGCATAAGAGAGTTATGCCGCTGAATATCATTGTATCATATTTTAAATTTTTTGTCAAGGCTTGTAAGACAGGCTGACAGACTTTTTCTGATAAAACATTTCTATTGCTGATAATATATTCAGTATTTTATACAACATATCTGCACAGGCTTTTGTTCACCTTACATGTACAGCTTCTCAATGTATTCCGTCACTGGGAAAATAAGTCTGAGCAAACGGGAGCGACCCGCTGCTTCTTACCCTGTGCAAGCACCAAAGCCCAGACGGGATTTATACCCGCAGTACCGCCACGGCATTCAGAATTTCATTAGAATATCTCCTAAAATACTGTGAATTTGTACCTTACGGCAGTACACTTCCTTCAACTGCTGTACGGATTTCGCCGTACAGTGTCGGCACGCTCTCTTGATTGGAACGTCCTTGCGGACTACCTGCAGTGGCTCATGTTTTCCACACATGGTCTTACAGGCTTCTTCCTCCCCACGGAGGCGGTCTATTGCGAGAGCCAGTCGGTCAGAATACGTTACATCTACATACACCTCATGCGCTGCGCCTTCTCTGTTGACAGGGTATTTTTCCTCTGACTTCTGAAAAATCATGTTGCCATATTATTTCAATCTCAAAGCCACCTTGTGAACGTATCCGTTCGCCTGATGACTCAGCGGTTCCGGCGCACCCGTGCAGAGCAGCCGGCTCTCATTTTAACACACGGTTATGCAGACATGCTGTATGAAACACTGAATATGCAATTTTCAAGCTAAAAACTGTTTTTATTATAGCACATTCGGATATAATTGTCAAGTCAAATATTGAAATTGCTTCAGAGATAGGGCGAATAAACACATTCAAAGCCGTTGTCTGTCAGGCGTAGAATATCATTATAGACTAAAAAATGCTTGTTATCGCACGGCATGGACAGATGATAATGTCCGCTGAACCATAATTTAAAATCAAGGCGGGAATCAATTTCATCGAAATAATCTGTCAGTTCATTGCGGTTATAGGCTTCCCAGCCGAACATATCGAGCTGGATATGCTGTGGGAGGGAATGGGTGATGACAATATCTGTTTTCCAGCCGGCTTCCTGAAGGGCTTTCCGGCCTCGTTTCATTTCAGCAATGCTTGGAACTTCCTGTTTCCAGATAGAAACGCCCCATTTCCGGAAAGCTTTGTCATGGCTTTCCGCACCACCGAAAGCGAAAAACTTCCGGCCTTCAAGTTCAAAGCACTGTCCCCGCAGAATGTGCATAATATGGTCTGTAATTCTGTGCACCTGAATCCCGTTCCATTCTGTTACGGGATAAGCATCCAGCATATCAAAATTTTCGTGATTGCCGTCAATCCAGAGTGTTGTCCATGGTTTGTTTTCCAGCCAGTTAAGCCACCATTTTTCAGATTTTGAGCCATCCCAGAGCAAGCCGAAATCTCCGCAGATAATCATATAATCCGAGCGTGTCAACTGTTTCTGCATAGTAAAGCGTCTTGCAGAAAATTTATGAATATCGTAATCCCCGTGAATGTCACCGGTAATAAAGGTCATAAAAAAATCCCCCTGTTCTTTCATGGTATTTCTGTTTATTATATATTATAGCACAAAGATAAAAAAAAAGCAAGACCGGATAAAAAATAATACATTTGAAAAAGTCCTCACAGATGCTTGACAATTTTATTGATTTGTGGTATGATTAATTTATTATAAGATAAGTATCTCTCTGCTGTCGGTTTCTGACAGTCAGACACGAACGGAGGAAACGCTCATGGGATTTTTTTCCAGAATGATTGATATTTTCAAATCCAACGTCAATGATTTGATTGACCGTGCCGAAGACCCTGAAAAAATGGTGAAACAGATTATTGCCGATATGCAGCAGGAACTTAACAAATCTACACAGGCTCTCGGAAAAGCAGTCGCCAGTGAACGTCTTGCTCAGAAACAGTATCAGGAAGCCCAAAGAAAAGCTGCGGACTGGGAAGCCAAAGCCAAAGCCGCACTTGCTTCCAATAATATCGACTTGGCGAAAAGAGCTCTTGCACAGAAAGTCAAGGCAGATGAAGAAGTTGCTACTTACAAGGAAATGTCCGAAACCATCAGCAATCAGACAGAAGCCATCCGCACACAGGTCGAAACCCTGAAAGCAAAGCTTTCCGAAGCAAAAAGCCGTCAGGCAATGCTTATTGCACGTTCCCAGATGGCGGATACTAAAAAAAGTCTTGCCCAGTCCATCAGCGGTATTGATACATCCAGTGCCTATGAAAAGCTTAACCGCATGGAAGAAAAAGTCACCCGCAAAGAAGCTGAAGCTGATGCTTTTGCTGAAATTGCCGGCACGGCTTCTTCCAAAGACTACGAAACGTTTGAACAGCTCCAGACAGATGCAAAAGTTGATACTGAACTCCAGCGTCTGATGGCAGAAATGGGGCAGATTCGTCCCACTGAAGGCGAACTTTCCCTCGAAGAACAAATCGCTGCTGCCGAAGCAGCCGCAGAAGCTGCTGTTGCTGAGGGTGCGGCAGGCGGAATCTCATTTCAAAAATCGGCTGAATAAAGCATATCTGCACCCTTTTCCCGTCATGCCGGAAAAGGGTGCGTATTTATCAAAAACAGGAGGAAATTTATCATGCAGGAATTAATTGCACAGCAAATCCGGAATTACTTCCGTGAAAATCAATGGAACTTTGACGAACAGGAAAACGCTTTCCTGACCGGTGTTTCTCTGGAAGGACGCACTGCCGGTGCTATGATTCAGCTTATTGTCAATGACCGTTCGTTCATGATGCTGACCGCACCGGATATTGAAATTCCAGAAGAAGCCTTTACAGATGTTCAGACTTATGCGAACGAAATCAATAATCTGATTAACATCGGCTGTTTTTATCTTGACAAAGAACAAAAGATTCTTGCATTCCGTGTCAGCATGATTTGCGCCGATACTGTACCTTCTGCCCAGCAGATTGATGATATTATCGGCTATTCTGTCACAATGGTTCAGGATACCGCTGAATTTCTGCTGCATCTGCTGGAAGGGGAACTTTCTCCGGAAGATGCCGCATTACATGCCGTACAGGCTGAATAACCACATCATGAACGGCCGCTCTGCTCAGATGCGGATGCGGCTGTTTTATTTTTTAAATTTACCAACGGGAGGAAATTATCTATGCTTTCTGATATTGAAATCGCACAGGCTGCGGAAATGCTGCCAATTACACAAATTGCGGAAAATCTGGGGATTCCGCAGGACAAATTAGAACCCTACGGCTATTATAAGGCCAAAATCAGTGAAAAATTATTTGCAGAAACCGCCAAAAATCCTGACGGAAAATTAATTCTTGTTACTGCAATCAATCCGACTCCGGCGGGAGAAGGCAAGACCACCATCAGTGTCGGACTGGGTCAGGCAATGGCAAAAATCGGGAAAAAGGCAGTTCTTGCCCTTCGTGAACCTTCTTTAGGCCCTGTATTTGGCATAAAAGGCGGTGCAGCCGGCGGTGGTTATTCTCAGGTTGTGCCGATGGAAGACATCAATCTGCATTTTACCGGTGATATTCATGCCATTACTGCTGCAAACAATCTGCTCTGCGCACTTCTTGACAATCATATTCAGCAAGGCAATGCACTGCGCATTGATACCAGAAGAATTTTATTCAAGCGTTGTCTGGATATGAACGACCGTGCTTTAAGAAATATCGTCATCGGCATGGGAGGAAAAGTCAACGGCGTTCCACGTGAAGACAGTTTTCAGATTACTGTAGCTTCTGAGGTGATGGCGATTCTGTGTCTTGCTTCTGATTTGGAAGACCTGAAAACAAGACTTGGTAATATCCTTGTTGCATATAATCTTGACAATCAGCCTGTCTATGCAAAGGACTTGCAGGCACAGGGAGCTATGACGGCTCTGCTGAAAGATGCCTTAAAGCCTAATCTGGTACAGACTTTAGAGCACACTCCTGTTCTGATTCACGGCGGTCCTTTTGCCAATATTGCACACGGATGCAACTCTGTAAGAGCTACAAAATTAGCCCTTAAGCTTGGAGACTACTGCATTACCGAAGCCGGTTTCGGTTCTGACCTTGGTGCTGAAAAATTCCTCGATATTAAATGCCGTTATGCTGGTCTGAAACCTTCCTGTGTAGTTCTGGTAGCAACTGTCCGTGCGCTGAAATATAACGGCGGTATTCCGAAAACAGAACTTTCTGAACCGAATCTCGAAGCCCTGAAAAAAGGCATTGTCAATCTGGGTGTTCATATTGAAAATATGCAGAAATATCATCTTCCTGTTGTTGTAGCAATTAACAGATTCCACACGGATACTGATGAAGAACTGAACTTTATCGCAGAATACTGTCAGAATCAGTACGGTGTGCAGACTTCCATGTGTGAAATCTTCGCCAAAGGCGGAGAAGGCGGTACTGACCTCGCTGAAAAAGTATCTCAGATAGCCGATACTCAGGAATCTGATTTTGAAGTGCTTTATGATACAGAATTATCCCTGACAGAAAAAATCGAAAAAATCGCAAAGGAAATCTATCGTGCCGATGGTGTGGACTTCCAGACAAAAGCTCTCAAATCCCTGAAAGAAATTGAAAATCTGGGATTCCGCAATCTGCCTGTCTGTATCGCAAAGACACAATATTCTCTTTCTGACAATCCGGCATTGCTCGGCAAGCCCGAAAACTTCCGGATTACTGTCAGTGATGTAAGAGTTTCCGCCGGAGCTGGTTTTGTTGTTGTCCTGACAGGCGACATCATGACGATGCCCGGACTGCCGAAAGCTCCTGCTGCACTGCGCATTGACTGCGATAACGAAGGCAATATCAGCGGACTGTTCTGATGATGAGAAAAGAATTTATCACCCGTTCTCCGGAAGAAACGATTTCTCTTGCAGAAAAGTTTGGCAAGTATCTTCACGCCGGTGATGTACTTGCCTATCTGGGGGATTTGGGTGCAGGAAAAACAACATTCACCAGAGGCCTTGCGCTCGGACTTGGTCTGAAAGATTTAGTCACTTCTCCGACATTTGCTCTTGTGCATGTCTACGGTCAGCCGCCTTTGCAGTTATGTCATTTTGACATGTACCGCATTTCAGATGAAAATGAACTGGAAACAACCGGCTTTTATGACTATGACCTGAAAGAAAGCATCTTTGCGGTAGAATGGTCTGAAAATATCCTGAGCGCACTTCCGGCATCTGCCATCCGGCTGACTCTGGAACGCATCAGCGATGAAGAACGCAGAATTATTCTGGAAACAAAGGAGGCGGAACGCTTTGCGGATTTTAGGGCTTGACACATCCGGAAAAACGGCATCTGTTGCTGTTCTGGATACAGAAAAAAATATTCTGCTGGGTGAACATTCTGTTTATACCAGCCGGACACATTCACAGATTATCATGCCGATGTGCAAAAATCTGCTGACAGAATGTAACATGACCGTCAAAGATGTAGATTGCTTTGCTGTCGCAGTAGGGCCGGGGTCTTATACTGGTTTAAGAATCGGCATCGGGGCAGTGCAGGGCATGGCGATGGTCAACAATACTCCCTGTATCGGCGTTTCTACTCTGGAAGCAATGGCAAACAGAATCTTTGATGCAGAAAATATTTTATCTGTCATCCATGCACGAGGCGATTTATTCTATGCCGCATGGTTCTCCTATCAGATTTATATGTACTATGACCCGACATATATTGACAGAGAAACACCCGATGAATTGCAGACATTTGAGGAAATCGAAAAAGTGGTGGAACATATTCATCAGCATTCCGGTCATATTATTGTCACCGGAGAGGGCGCAGAAGAATTTATCCGGCAATATAAGGCTTCTCATGAAGATATGAAAGAAACCCTGCTGAGAATTGCACCGCCGTTTCTGCGTCTTCAGTCTGCCGCCGGAATCTGCCACAGCGCAGCAGAATATTGTGCTTCACATAAAGAACTGCCTACCGCCTCTGACCTGACAGCAAGCTATCTGCAAGCCGTTCAGATTCAGAAGAAAAAAAACGATAAATAAGAAGGGCTTATGGGATTTGAAATTAAAAAACATGTGCTGATAAGATACACTGATGAACCCGATGTGACAGAAATCACTGTTCCGGACGATGTAACAGAAATCGGCTATGCCGCTTTTGCTTCTCGTACAATTCTGAAAAAAGTCAATCTTCCGCCAAATCTGAAGATAATCCAAGCGGCCGCATTTGAACAATGCACATCTCTGGAACATATTACACTTCCGGACGGACTGGAGCGAATAGAAGGCAGTGCTTTCTTTGATACAAATATCAAAGAAGCTGATATTCCGGAAAGTGTGAAATTTATCGGGAGCTGTGCATTTGGTGCTCCTAATTATGATTTCGGCTGGATAACGCTGAATTTTCATAAAAATCAGAAAAAAACAAGAATCAGGACTGAAGCGCTCTGGCTTGGCTATACTCCGGAATTCCGGATTCTGGAATTTTTCGATAATCCCTGCTATGAAACTTTTTCTCTGCTGGAATCAAATTATAAAATTCAGATTGCTGTCAGCTATTATGATACTGATGAAGCCATTAAAAACTATCTGAAACGCATTATCAAGAAAGCAGTCACTCTTGCGATTGACCGGAATGATACGGAATTACTGACAGATTTACTGAATACTGGCTTCATCACAAAGAAAAATATTGATTTCATGATTCAGTATGCTATCGAGCATACTCAAAAAAACGAAAATCCGGAATTTCAAGTCATGCTGACAGATTATAAATATCAGCATTTTCCGGCGGATGCAAGCAGGATTACTAAAACATTAAAACTATAACAGAAAGGTCTAGTGATTATTTATGATAGCTATCGGCTGTGACCATGCTGCGGTCAACCTGAAAAACGCAATCAAGGCGCATCTTGATGAAAAACATATTCCCTATCTCGATTTGGGAACGGACGGCGAACCGTGCGATTATCCCGATATTGCAGAAAAAGTCTGCCATAAAATCATTTCCGGCGAAGCCGAAAAAGGCATTCTCATCTGCGGTACAGGTGTCGGCATGAGCATCGCTGCAAATAAAATCAAAGGCATCCGTGCGGCAGTCTGCAACGACTGTTTCTCCACAAGATACACCAGAAAACATAACGCTGCTAATGTGCTCTGCATGGGCGAACGTGTTATCGGTACGGGTCTTGCACTCGAACTCGTTGACATTTTCCTTGAAACAGAATTTGAGGGCGGTCGTCATCAGAGACGTGTGGATAAAATTTCCAATCTGGAAAACTAATTTTTTAGGAGGTCTTTTATTATGGCTAAATTACACATTATTGAACATCCGCTGATTCAGCATAAAATTTCCCTTATGCGTGACAAGAATACTGGTACAAAGGAATTCAGAGAACTGGTCAGCGAAACAGCAATGCTTATCTGTTACGAAGCAACCAGAGATTTGCCTCTGAAAGAAATCGAAATGGAAACGCCTCTCTGCATGGCACGGACAAAAATCGTTTCTGGCAGAAAGCTTGCTGTTGTGCCGATTCTCAGAGCCGGTCTCGGCATGGTGGATGGTGTGACCTCTCTTGTTCCGGCAGCTAAAATCGGGCATATCGGCATGTTCCGTGACCCTGAAACGCATGAATCTGTAAAGTATTACTGCAAGCTTCCGGATGACATTGCGGAACGTGATGTCATTGTGGTTGACCCTATGCTTGCAACAGGTTCAACAGCGTGCTCAGCGATTACTGAACTAAAAAAATCCGGTGTCAAGAATATTAAATACATGTGTATTCTCTGTTCTCCGGAAGGCGCAGCCAATATGATTCAGACACATCCCGATGTCGATATTTACTGCGGTGTTATGGATGAAGGCCTGAATGAAGATAAATACATCATTCCGGGGCTTGGCGATGCTGGAGACAGAATTTTCGGTACAAAATGAGCTTGTTTAAAAAGCATCCGTATCTTAAATTAAATATGGGGCTTGTCAACGAAAATTTCACAGTTATCAAGAAAAAAGACCTGAAACTGTGGGAAGAACGAGGATTTCAAAAAATCAGAAAATTTCCGATTTTTCTATATAAGCCTAATCCGGCGGAAGTTATCATGCTCGGCAAGCCCCTGACAATTTCGGAATTCGGAACAGAACAGTTTATCAAGAGTAAGATTCTGGATTATAATCTGTATTTTGGAACTTACGGCATGGGCGGTGCAGGTTTTTTCGGTCTGAAATTAGAGGGCAATTTCGGCATCCGGTGGCTTGTATACTGCATCTGGTCAGCCGGAGAACATATTCTTCTGGATAATAGAATTATAGAATGTCATCCGGATTTTATTGAAAATTATCATCCGTGGATTATCTGGGGAAATAACCGGCATGAAGAATATGAGAAAACCTGTCAGGCGTTGAAAAAAGCATTATCCGGATTGAAAATCCAGAATATTGATTTGCAGGAACATGCTTTGAAAATTCAGCTTTCCGGAAATCATATTCTTGAAACGTATCAGAAATCAGATAAATTTCCGGAACAAGCTGGTACAGGAAAAAAACGGCTCTCTTATGAAACTGGAATCATGTCAGACTGCTGGCTTGTTATCTATGACGAAACCCATTTGACCGTGAGGTGATATTTTATGCTGTTATTTGCAGGGAGAGGCTCTGCCTTTGCAGATGAACATAATTCTGCATTTTTTATCAAGAATCAGGAACTTGTCCTTCTGGACTGTCCGGCAAGTGCTTTTCAGAAATATAAAACACTGGATTTCAAACATATCCGGCAGATTTCCATTCTGATTACCCACACGCACGGCGACCATGCCGGAGGAGTCGGCTCAATGATTCAGTATGCATGGTTTGTTCTGAACAAACTGCCTGTGACAGTCATTGCGCCCTCGGAACGTGTCCGGAAAGATTTGCATGTTCTCCTGACCAGAATCGAAGGCTGTGACAAAAGCTGGTTCACGCTTATCACGGCAGACCATATTCAGAAAGATTGGTTCATAAAAGCTATCCCGACAGAACATGTCAAACCGCTTGACGGAAAATGTTTCGGTTATTCTCTGCATCTTGATGGCAGAAATATCATCTATACCGGAGATACTGCCACATTACAGCCGTTTTTGCCATATCTGGAAAAAGGCAGTGTTTTCTATACAGAAGCTTCTTATTATCGCAGTGATGTACACTTGCATCTTCCGGAAATTCTGCCGGATTTGCTTGCACTGACCGAAAAGGGCATTCAGGTGCATCTGATGCATCTTGATAATGAAAAAGAAATTCTGAAACTGATTCACGGAACGAAACTCCGTCTTGCTCCGCTGTACTCGTTCCGGAAACAGATTCCTGTCCGGCTTGTCCGGATGAAAAAATCTGATATTCCGAAAGCGAAATCTCTCTATGAAACTGCCTTTCCGGAAGATGAAAAAGCACCGTTTCCGCTTCTTCTGGCGAAACAGCATCTTGCAGATGTGGATTTTTTATCTATCTACGCCGGAAAGCAGTGGGCAGGCTTTTTCTATCTTGTAAACCATCAGAATTTATCTTATATTTTCTATTTCGCTGTCAGGCCGGAATTACGTGAAAAAGGCATCGGAAGTCAGGCCTTGCAGAGACTTCAGAAATTCTGTCAGGGCAGAAAATTATTTCTCGCCATCGAACCGCTTGACGAACATGTTACAAATTATGAAGAACGTGTCAGCCGGAAACATTTCTATCTGAAAAACGGCTTTCAGGAACTGCACCGACATGTGCAGGAAGCGGATGTCATTTATGAACTTCTGGGCATCGGCGGAGATGTCCTTCCGGAAGAATATCAGAAATTAATCCGTTCGTTTACCGGAAAAATTCTGTATCGTTCCATCACAATGAAAATTCTGGACGAATCATAAAAAAGCTCTGTGAGAGGAAAAGCCTCTCACAGAGTTTTCTGCTTATCTGTAGATTTCGTCATGTTTCCATGCCATATCCCAGAACTGATATTCATACTTACTGCAAATCACGACAATGCGTTCGAGTTCCTGAATCTGTTCTTCTGTAAAGTTTTCTGTAAAGCGGTCACACATCGCAATCATCTCATCATTGCAGGCACGATAGCCTTCAGAAGTATAAGTATTCACCCAGTCTGCATAGAATTCATGCTGTTTGCTTTCCGGAAAATTCTTTTCGATATATTCGCCGATAAGCTCATAACTCCACGAACAAGCCAGCACCGCAGCGGCGATTTCTGCAAGTCCGCCTTTGAATCCAATTGAAATCATATAATTCGTATAAGATTCGTTATTGAGTGCCATTGGAGTGGAATCAATTTTTTCTCTTGTGATGCCGAACTTTGCAAGATAGCTCTGATGCACTGCATTTTCCGTGTCGAGAGTATCTGTAATCAGTTTGCTGAAAGTTCTCATATCACTTTCTTTCTCTGCACGGATAACGCCGAGCGCAAATACTTTTGCATACTGCATCAGATATTTATGGTCCTGAATCATGTAATATGCAAATTTTTCATGTTCCAGTGTTCCGTCAGCAATTCCCTGTACAAACGGATGTGTATAATAACTTTCCCAAATTGGCAGAGCCGACTGATATAATCTTTCTGAAACTTTCATAAATTTCAAGCCTCCTCAGTGAACTGATTTTCGATTGCAAATGCATGATTCATAGGCCCTGAACCTTTTCCGAGATTCAGCATTGCCCCCAGTGCGCCGGAAATATAAGCTTTTGCTCTCTCGACAGATTCCGGAACACTAAAACCTTTTGCCAGATTGGAGGCTATCGCACTGGAAAGTGTACAGCCTGTACCATGTGTATTCGGATTGTCGATGCGTTTTCCCCTGAACCAGCGGGCTTCTCCCTGATAAATCAGGAAATCATTGGCATCATTAAGCGAATGACCGCCTTTCAGCAGAACCGCACAGCCATAATCTTCTGAAATTTTCTTTCCGGCCTGCTCCATATCGGAAACGCTTCTGATTTGCATACCGGTCAGTTCTTCGGCTTCAGGGATGTTCGGGGTAATAATTTCCGCAAGGGGAATCAGTTTTTCTTTGAGCGCAGTAATTGCATCTTCACTGATGAGTCTTGCACCGCTGGTTGCGACCATAACAGGGTCAAGCACAACATGTCTTGCCTGATACTGTGTCAGCTTTTCAGCGATAATTTCAATCAGGGCAGAAGAAGAAACCATTCCGATTTTGACAGCATCCGGAAAAATATCTGTAAAAATGCAGTCAATCTGCTGTGACAGAAATTCCGGTGAAGATTCCATAATAGAAATGACACCGGTTGTATTCTGAGCTGTCAGTGCAGTGACCGCACTCATGGCGAATACGCCGTTAGCGGTCATGGTTTTGATGTCTGCCTGAATGCCAGCGCCTCCGCTGGAATCACTTCCAGCGATTGTTAATGCAGTTTTCATGATAAAAATAACTCCTTTCTGAAATGCATTAATTTTATAAAACGACAGAGAGTGGTGCTCCCAATCTGCCGTTGTATATCAAGATGATTTATTTTTTTATATCACAGACAATCTGTTCCGATAATGCCCGAAGTTCCCGACATTCCTGCTGAATATCCGGAGCTGAAAAAATCGCTGTGATAACGGCGATTCCGTCCATGCCAAGTCCTGAAATCCGGAAAATATTTTCTTTCGTGATACCGCCGATTGCCACAACAGGAATCTGCACTGCCTGACAGATTTCCTTAAATGTCTGATAATCAATCCGGATAGCATCCGTTTTTGTCGAACTTGCGAACATTGCGCCTGAGCCGAGATAATCTGCTCCGTGATTCTGGGCATTCAGTGCCTGCTCGACAGTTTTTGCAGTCACACCGATGATTTTATCTTCTCCGAGCAGTTTTCTTGCTTCTTCGACAGGCATATCATTCTGACCGATGTGAACACCATCCGCACCGGATTTCAAAGCGATTCCGATATTATCATTAATCAGCAGGGGCACGTGATAGGCATGACAAACTTCTTTCAGCGCAAGTGCTTCTTTCAGAAAGCTTTCTTCATCCAGATGTTTTTCACGAAGCTGAACGCATGTGACTCCGCCTTTCAGTGCTTCTTCCACCTGCTGGGCGAGTGTCTTTTCGCCGAGCCAGTGCCTGTCCGTGACCGCATACAGGCGCATCATTTCGGGATTGATTTTCATAATTATATATTCCTTTCCAGATTATCAGAATATCTGATAATTTGCCTTTTTATCGAAAGTTTCAGAATCCAGATGATACACAGCATCTATGATTCTGTTCCGGAAACCTGCATTGCCTTCATAAGGTGCAAGATGCTCCAGAGCGATTTCACCGCAGACTCCCATTGCGCAGACAGCGGATGCCGTTGCTTCAAGAATTTTTTCCGGATTCGCCGTAATAAATGCTGTTGTCAGTGCAGAAAGCTGACATCCCGAACCGGTTACTTTTTTCATCATGGAACAGCCGTTCCGAATGCAGTATGCCTGATTTTTATCTGCAACAATATCAATCTGTCCGGTGACAGCAATAACAGTATTCTGTTCCGAAGCAATTGCCTTGATTAAATTTGTCATCTCTGAAAGATTTTCTTCTGCAATACTGTCAGAACTGACAGCATCCACACCATGAGAGTGCGTCTCATGGCAGAATAATGCCTTGATTTCAGTCAGATTTCCACGGATAACATCAAACCGGATTTCCCGAAGCAGTAACCGGATAGATTCTGTTCTGAAACGGGAAGCTCCTGCTCCTACGGGGTCAAGCACAACAGGATGATGCAGTTCATTGGCAATTCTGCCGGATTTCCGCATAGCAGAAAGCTTCTCCGGATTCAGTGTCCCTGTATTGAGCAGTAACCCGTCACACAATGCTGTAATTTCAGCAGATTCTTCCGGACAGTCCGCCATAATCGGCGAACCGCCCGAAGCTAACAGAATATTTGCGCAGTCATTTGCTGTCACATAATTTGTAATACAGTGAATATGCGGTTTCCGGCTTCTGACCTGATATAATATTTCTCCAAACATGGTTTCAGGATTCTTTCTGTAATTTAAGAACATTGGCTTTTCTGAGCGATTCCACCAGAATTACGGAAAGAATTGCACCTCCGCAGGCGGAAATCAGGAACGGCACAACATACGCATAGAATGCGATTTGTCCGGCATCTTTTCCCATAATGAAAATCGCAATCGGATAAGCGGCCAGTCCGCCGAGCAAACCTGAACCGACAGCTTCAGCGATATAAGTCAGCCATGTATTTTTGGTTTTATAGTACATAAATCCGCAGAGCAGTGCGCCCAGCATACTGCTGAATGCCAGCGGTGTTCCAAGTCCCAGAAGATTCCGGATAAGGCTTGCTCCAAATGCTACGCCAACGCCATACCAAGGGCCTAACAGTACAGAACATAAAATATTCACCATGTGCTGAACAGGGGCGCATTTACTTCCGAATACCGGTATTGAAAACATGCTTCCGACAACGGCGACAGCGCAGAGGATTCCGGCTAATACAATTTTTCTGGTTTTGTTCTGATTCATGATTCATTTCTCCTTTTTGTGAAAGTTTTGAGAGAACCGCAGATAACAGCGTCCTCTCAGAATAAAAACAATTATCCCGCAAGACAATCGGTCGAAACTTACTGGTTTCCTCTCACGCCGGAACACGGCTTCCCTCGCTGTTATCTCAGGCGGAAGACGCTCCTCAGCCGCCCGTTATACGTTTCCTCCTCCTTTCAGAAGAAAAGAGACATTCCAGAAAAATCAGAATGTCTCCGTAATCATCAGATTTGCTTGACTTCCTACGGCGGCATTATCCGCATCAGGTAAAGGGTCGGAACTTTGCTGTTCCCTCTCAGCCTGAAAAACAAGCTCCCCTGCACAGGGATATATTATAGCATACAGATATTTCCAAAATATGAATATTTTATGATATATTTATGAATAAACGGATAACTTTACTTTTTTCAGAATCTGTGCTATAATAAAGTAAAAACCTCAGGAGGAAATTTCATGATAATCGAAATTGATAACTTATCTGCTCCCGAATTACAGCCGTTTCTTTGTACAAACGAGAATCAGCTTCTGCACTGGAATGAACCTGCACAAGGGCTTTTCATTGCAGAAAGTCCGAAAGTCATCCGCCGTGCGCTTTCCGCAGGCTATGAGCCGATTTCCCTGCTGTGCGAGAGAAAATATATTTCCGGTCAGGCACGGGATATTATTGCACAATGCGGGAAAATTCCGGTTTATACTGCGGATTCCGATATTCTGACAGAAATCACCGGTTTCAAACTGACACAGGGAATTCTGTGTGCAATGCAGCGGCATTCTCTGCCCGATGCCGAACAGATTTGTCAGAATGCTTCACGAATTGCGGTTCTGGAAGATATTATGAATCAAACTAATGTGGGAGCGATATTCCGTTCTGCGGCGGCACTGGGGATGGATGCTGTTTTGCTGACATCCGGATGCAGTGACCCGTTATACAGACGTTCGGTGCGTGTCAGCATGGGAACAGTCTTCCAGATTCCGTGGGCATATCTGGACGGAAATTCTCCTGATTATGTACAGTTTCTGAAAGAAAAATCATTCCGGACAGCGGCAATGGCTCTCCGGAATGATACACTGTGTATTGATGATGAAAGACTTGCTTCTGCATCCCGTCTTGCTGTCATTCTCGGCACGGAAGGCGAAGGCCTGAAAGAATCCACCATTGTGAACTGTGACTATACTGTCAAGATTCCGATGTTTCATGATGTGGATTCTCTGAATGTTGCTGCTGCGAGTGCTGTCGCCTTCTGGGAACTCCGGAAGAAAACAGAAACTTATCCGAAATAATTCAGAATGGAAATGGCTCTCATCACATGGCTGTCATCCAGTCCGTAAATCACTTTGGGTTCTTCCTCCATCATGACAGTACGGCGGGTCTGGACAAGAAAATATCTGAGCCACTGCCAGTTGAAATCATCATCATCCAGAATAACAAAACTTTTCACGCAGGGCTTATCCAGAAGCCACGAACGGATTTCCAGCGGTCTGCCGTTTTCGCCGAGCAGACTATAGGGGGTAAAGCCGGATAATTTCAAATCATACTGATACAGATATTTATGAAATAATTTCAGGTTATCGCTTTCGCTGATACTGATTACTTCTTCCAGATGATTGGCTTTGAGAAATTCCGGATAGCCCATTCGCCATGAAGAAGATAAAATAATATCTGCACCAGTAGCATCTACAATCTGTTTCAGTCTTGCGACACGTTCTTCCTGTACGATATTATTATCTGTATAATCATGCATTACACCATCAATATCCAGAAAGATAACTTTCTGATATTGCTGTTTTTTGTAATTTTCCCTTACTGTTTTATCCAGCATAGGAAAATCAATATAATTTTCCATAGAGCACCTCACTGCGCCAGAAGTATTTTTTTGAGCATTACTGCATCATAGATATTAATCACACCGTCACCGGTAAAGTCGAATAATTCGGCAGTTTCTTTAGAATCGAACGGTTTTTTGCCGTGGAGCATCTGATATAATCTGATAAGATGTGCAACAGTATATGTTTTTTGAGGAGTTGTGCCGTCCGGTTCAGTACCACCGACAAGGATGCCATCCGCATAGACGCAGACGTTGGGGCATTTTTCAGCGAATTCGACACCGCCGACAATGTTGTCATAATCTTCAATATCATCTTTGATGCCCTGTCTGCTCCAGTCATTGGAAGAATCCCAGTTATCGCCGTAATACATGCCAAGAATGAACTGATATTTCTTGTTGGAATTTGCAATTGCATAATCCGGCCATGCAATTTCGATATAATAAATATCATCCTTATACTGCACCGGCTGAGAGAGAACGGCTTCTTTTCCGCTGACTTCGGTCTGCACTTGGTCATAAGTTTTCTGGAGCACGAAACTGGACGGAATGCCTTTATTATTTTCAAATTCCTTGATGCTGAAATAATATCTGACAGAAATATCCGTATGCGCTTCGAGGCAGTCTGTATTCACAAAGAAAGTAAGCTTTGTCACGCCTGCGCCGGTAGATTCGGGAGAATCAGAACAATATCCGGATACCCAGAATTCATTGCCGGAGAATAAAGCAGTATCATCTTCTTTTTCAGCCGGAGGGAAATTTTCTTCCGGCTTCATGTCCGGCGTACCGTAACGGGCATACAGACCGGCGGCCGCACCGACAAAAGCGGCATTATAGTCGATAGTGACTTCATTATAAATCCAGTCAGCCGTAACATCATTATGCTGGTCATCCTCATCCGGCCCGCCGACAAGCGCACCCCAGAGCACATGTTTATGTTCAGCAGTATCTTCCGCCATCGTCAGACCGGAGGCCGCACGATGATGCGGATATTTTGCTGCATTATCGCCATAACCTACTACATAGCTTCTATTGATGGGGTTATCTCCGATGACATATTCCATCTGTCCGAGTGCCCAGTCAGAAAAATAATAATCCGGATGGCTTTCATCATATAAATCTTTTCCGTTCTGATATTTATCATAAACCAGAGCGCAGAACTGTGCAGCCGTATTATATCTTGCACTGCCCCATGTATTCAGCCAGAAATATCCGGCAGGGGTGATAGTACCTGCATCACATGTGATAAAGGCATTGACCGCCTTTGCTTCCATATACCAGAAATCAATTTTTTCATAAGGATTTCTGCCGGCGGCGGTTCTGTATTCCTCGCAGACTTCCGGATAAATATCCTGAATTCTTCCCAGCAGAATCGAAACGCCGTTCCACATATCATTCCAGCAGAGTACATAACCCGGAGGGGCATAATAATCGACATATTCAATGCTTTGTTCCAGATACCAGTGATTTTCTGTAATCAGATACAGCCAGCAGGCCGCAAAACAGAAATCATCTTCCCATTTGCTGGATGTATAATAACTTTTAGGGCCGTCTGCACCCTGTCCGACTTTTTTTTCATTCTTAGCTGCAAAATCGAACAAGGCTTTTGCATAATCCAGACATTTATCTGCATAATCAGGGTCAGTATCCTTAAAATTCAGATAGTTGATAGCCAGTGCCGCTGCTGTTTCGGAAACATCATCTGTTGTCGGGAGGGCATCCGTTGCAAAATAGGCTGGTCTTGCCATCGCATCAATCTCCGGAGACTGCCAGTAAGAATGGTCAATATCGCCGTCACCCACCTGATAGCAGAAGGCAATGACATCGCCGTTTTCATCTCTGAACGTGCTTTTCATGAAATAGTCGCAAAAATAACGGCATAAGGTTTCGGCATGTTCCGCCTGACCGGTCTGTTCATAAGCATCACGGAATTCATAATATCCCCATGATACCAGTGAACCGGCGTATGCTTCGGGCAGACCAAATTTCACATGGTCGCCGGCATCGTGGAAACCTCCGGAAACATCTACATAACCGTCCCCGTCCGGGTCAAGAATATTCCTATATTTCTTGATAAAATCAGCAGAAAGATTTGTGCCGTTTTCCTGTTCATCCATTGGCTGAAGCGGAACTCTGGAATCATAGACATGACAGTTTCCACGCCACGGAAGCAGATTATTCTCAGCCACATCCGCACCGCACATGTTCGCATCATAAAAGTACATCGAATATTGCAGAAGTTTTGCCCAGTTAGCATCTACAGAGGCATAATCTTCCTGATTAGGCGTTGTCTCCGCTGATGCAGAATATGGGAGCATACTGCATGACATGACAGCACTCAACAGCAGAGCCGTCAGTTTTTTGAATTTCATAACATCCGTCCTTTCTGAAATTACATTTTCCTATTTATTATAGCATAAACTGTCAGTTTCTGCAAGTAGGAATTTCCGGAATTGACAATTTTTCTTGAATATGCTATAATGAAAAAAATGTTATCCGGTCAAACACGAACAAAATTCCATCACCTGAAAGGGAGGAAGCACATGAACAGCTATATTTTATCACTTGACCAAGGCACAACTTCTTCCAGAGCCGTATTATTTCATCATCATGGCAGAAAACTCTATTCTTCTCAGTACGAATTTCCGCAGAGATTCCCGCAGGTCGGATGGGTGGAACATTATCCCGAAGAAATTCTCAATACAGAATTACAGTCCGTCCGTGACTGCATCGCATGGCTCGAAGCCAACGGCGGAACTGCTTCTGAAATCGCCTCTATCGGAATTACCAATCAAAGAGAAACTACTATCCTCTGGAATAAGCATACCGGAAAGCCCGTCTATCCTGCCATTGTATGGCAGTGCCGGAGAACTGCCGAGTTCTGTAAACAGCTCGAAAAACAGAATCTGAATGAATTTTTCAGACAGAAAACCGGACTTCTGATTGACCCGTATTTTTCCGCAACCAAAATCAGATGGATTCTAGATAACATTCCGGATGTCCGAAAACAGGCCGAAAACGGTGAACTTTTGTTCGGTACGGTCGATAGCTGGCTTATCTGGAATCTTACTGGCGGAAAAGTCCATGCTACGGATTATTCCAACGCCTCCCGAACGATGCTGTTCAATATTCATACGCTGGAATGGGATAACGAAATTCTGGAATTATTAAATATTCCGGTCTGCATTCTGCCGGAAGTCCGGAACAGTTCCGGAGATTTCGGAAAAACAGAAGCTTCCTTGTTCGGAACGGAAATTCCGATTTCAGGCTGTGCAGGTGACCAGCAGGCGGCTCTGTTCGGTCAGAAATGCTTTCATAAAGGCGACATCAAGAACACTTACGGCACTGGCGGATTTTTGCTGATGAATACCGGAAATGACCAGATTCAGAGTCAGCACGGCTTATTGACCACTATCGCATGGGGAATTGATAAGCAAATTACCTATGCGCTGGAAGGTTCTGTTTTCATTTCAGGAGCAGTTATCAAGTGGCTTCGTGATGAACTCGGCATTATCCGCACCGCAGAGGAAACAGCGCAGATTGCAGGGAGCATCCCGGATAATGGAGGTGTTTATTTTGTTCCGGCTTTTGTCGGATTCGGCACGCCCTACTGGAACAGTGAGGCAAGAGGCCTGATTTGCGGTCTGACACGTGGAACAGGCCGGGCACATATTATCCGTGCCGGACTGGAAGCGGTCGCTTATCAGACAGCAGATGTTATCAAAGCCATGGAACAGGATACCGGAAAGCTTGGCCTGATTAAAGCTGACGGCGGTGCATCTCAGAATGATTTCCTGATGCAGTTTCAGGCGGATATTTTGAACAGAAACATTATCCGGCCGGAAAATACAGAATCTACAGCATCCGGAGCAGCATTTCTGGCAGGCCTCCATGCCGGAATATGGAAAAATCAGGAAGAAATCAATCAGTTATCGGAAAATTTCAAAGAATTCCGTTCTTCTATGGATTCTGTCCGGAGAGAATCTCTGTTGCAGGGCTGGAATACGGCTGTCACACGCAGTCTGCATTATGCCTAAACATAAATCTGATACATCCAACGCATAAAAATCTATCAGGTATACTGACAAAGACATCCTGATGTACTGACAGATAGGAAAGAGAAATATTATATTGTTGGAGGCGTATATTTTTTATGGGGAAATCTAGGTTCTATCAAAAACACAGAATTACAGATTTCATTTATTTTTTATTAACCACTATTTTTCTGCTTGTTGTGATATTCGGCTTCACCAAGCCGAAAATTCCGGACAGAGGACATTTCATCGGCATGGAAGACTGCTGGACGGATGAAAGCGGTTCTGCAATGAGCCTGAACCATCTGCCTGTCGGCGAAACAGTTTTTCTTACTGCCAGTCTGGACAAAACCGACCGGAACGGAAAGGAATTCTGTCTGAAAAGTGTGGATACTGTTTTTGATATCTATGCTGATGAAAAACTGATTTATTCCTATCATCCTGACTTGCCTAAAGTTCTCGGCCTGTCTTACGGAATGTATGTGCATACTATCCCCCTGCCTGAACAGGTTTCCCAGTTAAGTCTGCAGGCTGAACCTATTTTTCACACGACACATGCAACCATCCGAGAAGTCTGTCTAGAAGAATCCGGAAATTACATCACGAAACTGTACAGAGATAACTGGCTTGTCTTTATTCGTTCCTGTGTGACTTTTCTTGTCGGAGTACTGCTTCTTATCATTGGTGTTTCAAACAAGCTGGTGAGCACATCCGCCGGACTGGATTTCATATCGCTTGGCAAAATGTGCACACTGCTGGGTTTTTCCGGCCTGAATGATACTTATATTTTACAGATTATGACACAGCAGCCGGCACTTGTTCGAGGCATAACTTATTTTTGTCTGGCTCTGATGCCTGCGCCGACATTCAAATTTTTTGCAAATGCCTCCGGTGCGAAGAAAACACGTTTTCTTCCAGTGATACAGCTTCTTTGTCTTGGCAACATTGCCATATCTGTTCTGCTGACATTTCTGGGAATCACGGATTATTACTACACAGTTAACGCCACGCACATTATTATTGTTCTGGATTTTCTGGCAATGATTTATATCGTAGTGCGTTCAGTGATACAGCATACCATCCGCCCTCAGCTTGTCCGCTGGCTGATATTCGGACTAGCTGTCAGCATCATGGGAGGTGCAGCAGATGTTCTCCGGTATCATCTCGGATGGTATAACGGCTATAACACTTATTCCAGAATGGGAATTTTGTTGTTCATTGTTATTCTGGTTGCGTATCTGTTTCGGGAGCAAATCAGAAATCTGGAGAACAAACAAAAAGAAAGTATACTTTTCATCAACGAGATTACAGAGACTTTTGCGAAAATCATCGACATGAGAGACCAGTATACAAGCGGACATTCTGCCCGTGTGGCAAAATATACGGCAATGCTTGCAAGAGAACTGGGCTGTGATGAAGAAACTGTTGAAAAATATTATCGCATTGCGCTTTTGCATGATATTGGAAAAATCGGCATTCCGACAGAAGTACTGAACAAGCCCGGAAAACTGACTGACGAAGAATATGAAATTATCAAATCTCATGCACAGAAGGGCTATGATGCGCTGAAAAATATCAGCATTATGCCGGAGCTTGCCATTGGAGCAGGGGCTCATCATGAACGTCCGGACGGAAAAGGCTATCCGAACGGCCTGAAAGGCGATGAAATTCCGTATGTTGCACAAATCATCGCAGTTGCAGATACTTTTGATGCCATGTATTCTAACCGGCCGTACCGCAAACGCATGAATTTTGAAAAGGCAGTTTCAATTATCAAAGAAGTTTCCGGCACACAGCTTTCTCCGCCTGTTGTAGAGGCCTTTCTCAGACTTGTAGCACGTGGAAAATTTCGGGCATTCGATGACAACGGAGGCGGTTCTACTGAAAATATTGATAACATTCACGAAACACTTACCAAAAAATCCAAGACAGAATAAAAATGTAATTTTGCAGGATAATGACTGAATCCAGAGAATCCTTTATTATAAAATATTCACAAATCCATCAGAAAATAACAGCACTGCCGAAATTTTTCTTTGTGCGGGGACTTGCTTTTTTTACTGATTCATGATATAATTATAGTGTATAAATATATCCGGATTATCTTGGAACGGAGGTGCAGAAATGGAAAAACAAAAGATTCGCTTACTGGCTCTGTCGCTTGCTTCGCTGACAGCTATCGCCAGTCTGATTGCCTATTTTACCAGTAACGATGTTACAACAAACACATTCGGTTCGACAACACTTCAGATTCGTGTCACTGAACCGCACTGGAAAAACAATCCAACTATTGTTCCGGAACAAAAAATTGATAAAGACCCCTATATTGTAAATACAGACCAGACACCCGCCTATGTTTTTATGCAGGTAACAGTTCCGGTTCAGGAAGTCACACTTGAACAAAACAGTAATGACGGCGATAAAGGAAAAAAACTTACTTCTGTATCAACAGTGACGGATGCTGACGGCAATTCCTCCGATGTTGTCAATCTTACACATACAGTTCCCTTATTCCGCTTTATCACCAGTGCGGATACCTACACGGATACTCCGTTCAGCAGTTCACAGCTTTATAACACCGGCTGGTATGCTATGCCAAGCTATCCGATAGAAAACAAAAACAATGAAAATGAAACTGTCAGCTTTACTTATCTGTATGCGTGGACTGGTAATCCAAATGCCTCTAATTCACAAATGGCTGTTCTGCATCCGGGAGAAACAACAACTACCCCTCTGTTCAATCAGGTTATTTTCTGCAATGCACGTGAAGATGATTCTCTTGCCGGCAGTATCCAGCATATTGAGATAGAGGTTTTCGGCATTCAGTCAGAGTATCTGAAATCTTCTGATGAAACAGAAACGCAGGCTGAAAAAATATGGCAGTATCTCTGCAACAAATTGTGAAATTTCTTCTGCGAACAGTCTGGAAACTGATACAGAAAACTGTTTCTTTCCTCACAACTGTCGTAATTCTGACAGCACTGACAGTCTCCGTGCTTTATATGATGAAAATCAAGCCTTATGTTGTAACAACCGGTTCTATGGAGCCTGCAATACCGGTTCACAGCATTTGTTTTGTGAATGAAAACATTCCTCTGGAACAAATTTCCGTCGGAGAAGTCATCTCTTTCCGGATTGGAGCAGGACAGCTTGTCACACATCGGGTGTCCGACATTCATGAAGGAGAATATACTACTAAAGGCGATGCCAATAACAGTGAAGACCATGCGCCTGTTACTCTGGATAACTATATCGGAAAAACTGCTGTAGTCATTCCGAAAGCCGGCATAATTATAATTTTTCTGCACACCAGAACAGGAAAATATATCGCTGTTTCTGTCATTTTGCTGTTGCTGATACTCAGCTTTATACCAACGAAAAAAAATTTGTCTGCACAAGCTGAATCTGAAAGAAAGGAGTCCGCAGATGGAACAAACAAAGACTAAAAAAATCGCACTTGTTACAAGTATCAGTGTATTAGCCGTCATCGGCACAATGATTGCATTCCTTACAAGTACAGATACCGCAGATAATCAGTTTGCAATCGGAAAAGTAAATCTAAAAATCGAAGAAGTATTCGAGGAAAATCAAAAACTTTCCGCCGGTCAGATTATCACCAAGCAACCATGGGTTAAAAATACCGGTACTGTCAATGAACTGTTCTTTGCTGAAATATATGTTCCCTGCATGGAAGCAACATTCCTCGACAGTGACGGTCAGCGCATCCCTCCTGATAATTCTACGTTATCTGTTCCGCCTGAAGCAAGCGAATATCTGCAAATACAGGAAATCTATAATCTGATTGCTGATGGTACACCTAAGATTGCCTATATCACTGAACCCGAAAAAATCAACAACGATATTACTAAAAACTGGCAGTTTTCCTACAATACCAATACTGACACTTCTTCCGGATGGGTATACCTGACAGACACCACTTTCCCTGTAATGAAAAAATCAATTAATAAAGTACAAGGCATGATGGACGGCATATATGACATCTATCTGCTTGGCTACAGTGCCTGGGTCGCTCCGCAGAAAAAGACAGTCCCCATCTTTGATAAATTACAGCTACGCAGTATCATTGATGCCGATATTAAAGGCGATACGCTTGCACAGGTACAGATTAATGCTTATACCATTCAGGCGGATGACCTCAATCTGTCCAATCTTCAGGGCGATGGCACAGCAGATAACCCCTATACTGCTGATGACCTCAAAAAGATTTATGCAATCATTCAGAACAAAGAATCTACGCCATAAGAAAGGAGCATATACATGACAAAGGCAAAGAAAACTGTACTTGCTGCAGCTTCCGGTGTTGTGTTAGTCTCTCTTATCGGCGCACTGCTTGCCTATTTCGGAACGGAAGACAAAGAAGCAAACATTGTAGGCATAGGCGAAGACGATATTACTGTCACTGAAGTATTTACACCGCCAAGCCAGACGCAGGATTTTTTTTACCGCAAGCTTGTAAAAATCGAGAATACTGGTTCTGTTCCCTGCTATATTCGTGTACGGCTTGAACTTTCTAATACAGCGGTACAGAATGCAGCCTCCTTTTCAGCAGACCTGCGTGATACTGCGCCGGAGGCTGACCCTGATACTCAAGAGTATCAAGCATTTCTGGAAACATTCAAAAAGGCTTCTATTCCTGATAATACAACTGATACAAGTTACTACATCAACAGCCTGCCAGATGGCTGGGTTTATGTATGGGATGAAAATCCTGTTGACCCTGATGTCACTCACGGCTATTACTATTATACAAAGGCTGTTCCGCCAGAAGAAAGCACCAATGCCCTGATTTCATGGGTGCGAATGAATTATAACGGCGCAGAAATACAGGCGCATGATGTATATGTTTATGCAGAGAGTGTACAGACAGTAAAAGCAAGTGACGGAACAAATTATGCTGATATAGAAAATGGCTGGATACAGGCATGGCATGATTTCGCCGGATAAACCAAACATAGATAAAAAAGCCCCCACAGGTTTTAAAGCCCATGGGGGTGTTTTTAATCTGCCAGCCGCACAAATGTAATTATATTGCCATCTTGTTTGAAATGATTTCCGTTTGCATCTACTAAATCCATGCCTTGAAGTGATGCAGCATTTGAATAATTTTTAAAAATCTCCCTGTTTTGCATAATAGGAACTGTATCTGTATTCCATACCCAATCTGCAAAAGCATCTTTAAATTCTGTTGCTGTTAAACTAGTGCAGCCTTGAAACATATTCTCAACATTGTAGATATTTGTAAAATCACCTGAAAGGTTCAATTCACTTAAACTTGAACAGCCATAGAACATTTGCTTTGTTTGAGCAGAAATATAAGTTTTACCAGTATCAGTATAAGTATCTTGGAAAACAGCTTCAGATGTATCAATATTCATTGTAACTGATATTAACGATGAACATTCATAGAACATTCTGCTCAAATACATATATCCAGATTTTTTGATGGTTCTATTTAGTTCAAATGTCGTTATTGCTGTTTTTTGGAACATATATCCGCACATATTCATTCCTGAAAAATCCCAATCAAACATTCCGCTTACATCATTTAAATTTGTATACTCTTTAAATAAATTGGGAGTATCACTATAAGTGTTTGCTGTTTGTTCCAAATATACTGAACCATTAGTAGGTTTTAAAGTTTCTCTGTTTACAGTATACCAGTATACTTCTGTTCCAATATTATAAAAACGTACATAATCGGGATAAGGGTCTCCGGGGGTGTAATTGCCAGCGTAGGAATCATACGTTAATCTATGGTCATCATCACAGCTATTCCACCCCTTTTCATTACCTGCTTTGAAAGCTGTCATTGTTGTTTTACTTAATCCTGTTATCTTTCCTGAAACGTGTCCGGCATTACTGATACCCAAGATACCCTTTTCATTAAGAGCATCTTTTGTATCTAATATTATTCTTGCAGTTAATGTTTCTTCTTCAAGTTCTGCCTGAAAAGTAAATACATTTATGTTTTCAATTTTATTTTTAATTTCTTTCATTTCTTCTGAAACAAGTGTTATATCGTTTTCATATTTCTGTGGGTAAGTCCCATCGAAGATAAATGTTTCTATTTCTGATTTTTCATTGAACGCTACCACTTGTCCTTTGCTGTCCAGAACAGGTTTGCCATCGCTATTCAAAAGATACCAGTAGGCTAATTTATATAAACCTAGTACCAATAGCGTATCTGACTGCGCAGTGTTCTGCATGGTTTTGCTAATTTGACTTTTATCCGCCGATTGTGTATACAGCACTGCTACAGAACTGCTTTTAGTGGGAATAATTGTTTCTTCACCTGTTTCAGGGTCTTTTACTTTAACCATTTCTGAGAAATAGGACTTGTTTGCCACATCATTTTTCAGAACCAGTTTTTTTACAAGACTTGCCTGAATTTCGCTGAATGTCAGATTCAGTGTACCCTTGACCATGTTGGTATTATTTTCGTTATACACATCACTGCCATAGCCCACATCAAGAGAAATTGTCTGTCCGGCCAGTGCACTTGGGTCAGTCACCTGAAGCGAAAGCTTTCCTGTATTATTGTCATACGATACGGTGATGCCCGAAACGTTATCCACACTGGACTTGAATGAAATATTTTCCAGCGAAGTCAGCGATTTTGTCGCACCGGTATTATAGCTCAGAACTGCTTCAAAATCCTTATCTTGACTTTCAAAAGCAGTCTTAAGGTCAATTTCATAAGTATGCGAAGTATCTGCACCGCTGTATACTGGCACAAGAGGCTTATAAATGGGCTTGAATGCTGTCACATACTCACTTTCAGGAATACGGTTATCCGCATAGGACACATGACTGAAATTATCATAGCGTTCTATTTTATTTTTATATTTTATGTGGAAAGCCAGTATTTCTTTCACATTTTCGCCGATATTTCCTGCACCTGTCAGGTCGCAGAAAGCCTGCCAAGGGTTATTGGTATCGAGGTGATACTTTTCAGAATTACTGAAAATTTTATAGGAAGTCGGTGTTTCCACCGAAGCCGTATTGAAGACAGCATTTGTATCGTCTGCATTTCCAATGATTTCCAGCCCATCGCATTTGTATCGTGATACAGGAAGTTCTTCAATGAGATACTGACCTTCGTTGACACTTATCATTGCAGAGCTGTTTACTGTTCCTGATTCGGTAATATTGGATTCAGACAGAGGAATTGCGAGTGTATATTCTGTTCCGGTTTTATAATAATTTTTCTGGGTATCCTGACCGGCATTCAGAGTATAAGCTATCTGACCATTTTCTGTTTCGCTCAGTTCATATATCCGGAACATGAAAGTCGGTTCACCGTACGCTTTAAAATACTCCGCATTAGGAAGTTCTTTATCAATAATGATTGCTGCTTTAGCGGGCGGGTCTTCGCACTTGAGGAACTGGTTATCGCAGTTATACGCATTGACAGTAAACGTCACATCATCAGCGAGGCCGTATCCTTCCGGCGGAACTATTTCACGGAAGTAATATGACTTCCATTCCAGACCACGGACGCAGAGCTGACCGCCTTCATCCGCAGTCACATAAGTATCTGTGATGCAGTCACGGATTTTCTGTTCTTCTGCTAAGGCGTTTGTTTTTTGTTCTTCTGTAGCATCATCGGATAATTCGGGCTTGATGGGAATGTACATTTTTTTATTATCATCATAATATTTTGTTTGGTCCAGCGATACTGCATAATAAGTCAGACGGAAATCATATATTGTTGGTGTAAAGCCATAAGTTCCGCCCTCTGCCGAAATAGAAGCCAGTGTACCGGCATCATTTTCGTCATACTCGACAGTAACACTTCCGCCATCTTTCAAAGTGAACCGGATTTTTTTATTTTCAACAGAAAAACCGCTGACTAAAAGATTTTTTGTCTGTGTTGCTTTTCCGTCTGCACTTGGTTTGTCAGAAAGGCGAAGCATCGGCACTGCCTTGACTTTTTCATTTTCGCTTGTATACAGATTAAACTGTGCTCCGAACAGTTTGGTATGTCCTGTATCAGTAGCTTCTTTTGCCTGCTTATACAGCCAGATTTTACCGTATGTTTTGGCATCGGTTACTTCTATTTCAATCAGCGTATCAACCGAAGCGGAATTTACAGCAAAGAAATGAGGGGTTTTATCTGCCTGATAGCCCGCAGGTGCTTTCACTTCATAATAGTAATAAATGCCCCATTCCAGTCCTTCAGAAGTGATAGTTGCACCTTTTTCGGAGGCATCTCCGTTTGTCTGCAAATTCTGATTTACTGCCTTGTCAATTGTTATAGCTGTACTGTCTTTTGTCTTAGGCGTTCCATTTGCTATGTCAAAATGATTGCTGATTACAATATCACTGACTTGCAATTCTTTTTTATTTAATTCCTTCTTTTTGTCAGACTCCGGCATTGCTGTCACTTCTTCTTTTGTTTTGCCCAGAATGCCAGCAATTTCTTCATCGGTCAGATTGACCTGATACAATGCAAATACTGCGTCGGTCAAGCCGACTCTGTTTTCATTCCGCTTGACAAGCCGTGCTTTGCCGTCCTTGCGCTCATCAATATGCTTTGCATAAAATGCATGATAAACCGGCACGGTTTCATAGGTTGGTGTCCACTCATCGGAATCGGGAGTATTTCCGCTTGCATCATTAACAGCAACATTAGTTGGTGTACAGTTTGATGTAACCGTTTTCTGACTGATTTCAATTATCTGACTGTGCAGTTCATCTGTTTCATTAATACCATCAATATACGAATACGTTTCCCATTTGCCAATATCATTATTCCATTGATAGCCGACAGAAGGTACATCTTCATACAGCAGATATGTTCCGAACGACAGGTTATCCAGTTTTGCTGAACCATTGGCATCCGTAAAAATCTGCTTGATGGGTTCTTCTCCCCAATATTTTGTAAAATCTGCATTACCGCTGGTAATTCCACGGGATGATGTGGAGGCATCCTGCGCAGCTTGCAGATACTCCTCCTCACTGACAGAAGAATCTGTATTCTTTTGCAGACGATATACATTATATGCCGCATTATCCAGATAATGTTCTGTATTAGCAGAATCTGCTTTTTCCAGAACAATCTGACTGAGTACTTCTTCATCTTTCAGAAGCAGTGTAGAAGTCATATTTTCGCCATCGGAAAATTTCAGATTTTTATTTTCATCAATATATGCCGGCGTTACATAAAAGTACTGTCTTTTCGTGTTTAATTGATACCCCAGCGGTGCAGTGACTTCTTCTAATATATACGTTCCGTAGCCCAGCATATCGACAGCAATTATACCGTCTTTTGTGATAGTATTCTGTTCGCCGTCTTTTTCAGTAAAGGGAACACTGGTGAGTTTTGAAATATAATCTTTAGAACCGGCTTTTCCTTTCAGCGTATAAATATGAGTAGCAGAATTAAACTGGAAGTAAAGCAAAGATTCTGTACCGTCATCTTCAATAAAATACATCTGATAAACAGCATTATTTAACGGTTCGATTGGATTGCCTTCTTCTGCGTATTTTGTTCCGTCAATTTTCTGAAATTTTGCCTGTACTGTTTCGATAGGGTCATCTTCTACAAGGAGCTTATCTGTTTTTTCCAGTTGTTCTGTTACATAAAATGCAAGTTCACTGGTTTTGGATATGATTTGCTTTGCTGCACGTTTATATCCTTGTGGTACAGCAGTATTTTCAAAATAATAAGTTTTATTGGAATCCAGACCGCTTATTTTTATCTTGCCGTCAGCCTCCGGAATTATCTCTGTCACATTGCCTGAGCTGTTGTTAAGCACATAAGTTCCATCCGTATTTTTTGTAAAAGTACAAAGCGCATCATTTGCAGCAGGCTCTGTACCTCCCATTTCTTTCAACTGATAAACCATCTCACTGCTTAACGGAGATTTTTTCAGAATCATAAAGGAAACAGAGCTGTTATCTGCGACACTGAACGAATATTTATCTTTATCATCCAGTGCACTGCCGATAAAATACGAACCTGCCGGCAATGAAGCAATTGTCACATAACGAGGAGAAGAACCGCAAATACATTTAACATCAACATCAGCAGGCGTTCCATTCTGCGTATTATAGGCATATTGGTTGTTCTGAGCGTCATAAACCATATAGCCGACTTCTTCATTGTCATTAGTATATATATGGAATATCTTATCTGTATCTACTGCTTCTTTATCACGATAGATTGTTTGTGCATAAGTATCATATTCTTTTTTATTGACAATCAAGTATTCTGAATTTAATTGTTCTTCTGTTTTCAGTTCTGCGGTATAATAGAAAACTGCATTTTCATCTGCGATTGCACGGAATCTGAAAAGAGTATCATTCAGTTCATATCCGGTAGGTGCTTTTGTTTCTTTATAATAATAGATACCCGGAGCTAAATTCATTTGCAGAACACCGGATAAATTAACCGCTGCATCTTTCATATAAGAAATTTGTGATTTACCTTTTTCATAATAGGAAACAATGTTCTGTTCATCATCCACGTTTGTTCCGGAAACCGAATTTCCATTGTATACACTAAATGTTGCCCCTGACAGTCGTTTGTCATTATTAGCTGAACTTACTTTCATCAGTTCGATATTATGACGCATAATAACCATCGTGACATCACTAACGGAATACATAGGAAAATCTACGTTATTTGAGCCGTTATGTCCCTGTGCAAATACATGCGTATCATTATAAGTAGCACGGTTATTGTTGATTTCTTCTCCATCATTTGTTAACGCAGGCGCACGCATATTCACATAGGCAGTTAACTGCACTTCCTTCTCATCACCGATGATGTGTTCCCCTTTATAGATAATTGCAATTGCATAAACATTTTCCTGATTGATGATAAAACTTCCGTCACTATCCTTATTGGCTTCAACCCATGTAGCAGTAATGTTTGATTTAAGATTTTCATATATAGCTAAATCTACATCATAATTTACGCCTGTTGTGGTAGAAGCCGCATTTTTTCCATAAACCGAAAAATCACTGATTGCATTATCTACAACCTCATCAGCATATTTATATCTTCCGTCACTTGGTGTCAGACTGCCTCGCAGTAAATAATATACAGAAGGGGTATATTCTGACGGATAACTATTTGTATCGAAAGTAACGTTCTTAACATATCCATGCCATGCAGAATCCTGCAAACCGTCTACAATATCCAATACAATAGGGTCTATGACCTTTTCACTTGTATCATTGGAGAAACGATTAAAAATCAGCTTATAGGAATATTCTGATGTCATTCGTCCGGTTGTATTATCAAAATGTTCTGCATTGTTTCCGTCTACTTCTGCGGAGTTGTCATAAATCCACTTGGTGTAGTAGCTTGATACATACTTACTTGTATAGTTACTTTTCTGCGAACCTAATGCCGAAATAGTAACCTGTGCTGTATCCATAGAAACTTCTTTTTTAGTAGTGTCTTTTGTCGGATTCTTTTCATCAGAGGGAGAAAGAAGTGTTTTATGGCTGCCTTTCACTGCGGAAAGACGAACATTATCATCAAGAACAGTTACAAAGGCATTTGTCTTAAACCATTCTGTTGATTTTTCCAAAGCATTAAACTGCATCAGTGTAATTTCCGCCGGATACTGGAACTGAACAGAAGTCTGTGCGCTGGAGTCCAATGCAAAACCGTTAAAATCGAAATCTGCGACAACACACTGAAGTGATTCATCATAATATATGGATACTACACTGTTCTTTAATACAAAGTCTTTATCAACTGTTCCTGCACCGCCCAGCAGTGTACCGCTGAACGTCATTGAATTCATCAATTGTGTCATCCATTCATCGGACAGATTTACATTATTCGGTACTTCGGAATATACTACAAAATGTTGTAATGCTTTTTGTGTATCAGACTGAATTGTTCCGCCGGCTGTAATATTAGTAGAATAATAGTTACTTTCCCCTACACCAGTCACTTCATGATATAAAAATTCTTCAATATCCGCACTGGCCTCAATGGTTGTTACCGAATCTCTGAGCCATGTATTGGAATGTACAGTATTATTTGTACTTTCGACTATTTTTCCAGTTTCGTAGTCAACACCTTCGGCCACTTCATATGATTGATTGGCATCATAAACGCCGACAAACTGTTTTCGTTCAAAAGAGTTGACAAGCTTTGTGCCCTTATTTGTATTTTCTGTCACTCTGACGGTTTGACTGTTATTATCTTCATAAAGATGTTCTGTATCAATATAGATTTTATCATAATCATCATCATGAATATTATATGCAATATCCACATAAGCTCCGACATCGGCACGGATGTCAAGATTTCGTACTACAAGCTGAATCTCATCAATACCAGCAGGAAGATATACATCAGTATCATTTACAGTATTGCCTGTATGAGCATCTCCGCTGAGTACAGAACCGGAGGTATCAATCTTTGTCCAAGTATCATGAAAACTTGATTCAGCATCATTAGATTTAACATAAATATCAAAATAAAAGCCAGATGTTGTGGATGTGTCACTTGTTACCGTATCGCCGTCAACCAGTTTTTTCACAACAATCTTCTGAAAGTCGTATTCATCGCAATCAAGCTCACGTTCTGTAAGATTGTATGCATCATAACCAAGCTCACGGTCTTCAGGATTGGACAGCAGATTTTTAATATACGGCGCACCATCCTGATATACTAAATCATAGTTAACAGCCTGTACTTTATCATTTTCAACTGTTGTCTCGATACGTGGTGTACGCCCGTTAAGATTATAGGTCACAACTTTGCCGTTGAAGATATTATCATACAGCAACTGATAGACACCATTATAATGTCTTGCATGGGAGTCATACCAGTGACCGTTATACTGTTTTGACTGGTTGATTTCATATTCATTGTATTTATAGAGATAACCACCATTGCCAACCGGCTGTTCATCATCCTGAGAAACCACATGAGCAGCAGTATCCGTATAATCCTGTACAGTTTGCTCATCATTATATTTTACAAGATAATGCCCTGTTAACTTAACGCCCTTTTCACTATCCTTGATAGCATCGTTTTTAATTCCCACACGATATTCAGAGCTATAACTCTGACCGGGCAGAATGTCCTTTTTACCACGGAAATCATAGAAGCCCTGAACCTTCCGACCGTTTGGCAGTGTAATTTCTTGAAATGGAATGTAATTTCCTGCGGAATTTACTACCATAACATCTTCTGTTTCAAGTCCTCCCAGAAGTTCTACTTCGATGAAATAATCAGAAGTATTGATGCCTCTCGACCTCTGGCTTGTCAATTGGGTATTATAATCCTGTTCGATGACATGGGCTTCATATTCTTGATTTGTTCCGACATATTCTGTTCCGCCATCGCTTATTTTTTTGTTATACTCTGTAAAACCCTCCAGCCCCAGCATAGAATAATAGCTTCGCCAGTCATAATCCCCATTCAGATTATTGAAATCAGTATCGTTAATATCTTTGCAGACGATTTTTACTTCATTTGCATCATGCTCTGAATGATATTTGAAATTAATAGGATTAGACTCCAGAGTAATAGCAGGCTGGTCTGTTTGAATTGCAATTTGTTCTCCGGTATCCGGATTTGTCTGATAAGTTGTTATAATTTCTGTTACTTTCACCGATGTTTCAAGAGTAATATCCGCACCGTTCATTGCTTCACGAGAGTTAAACTGCCATGTGAAAGTGGTTTCGTTATTTGATGTAACCTTTACTTTATTCTTAAATGTATATACATCATTTGCCTCATCCTTGGTGATTTCCCATGTTCCAACAAGATTCGGGTCTTTCATATTCAACGAAAGCGTTCCGTCACGAATCAGCTTATTTAGTCCTGTAATTGTGAATTCCATGTGCTCCGGCTCAATTGTTCGGGCAAGATTAAAGAAAAATGTAGTTTTCAGTACAGGGTTTTCATTAATAAATTCAGTAAGTTCCAGTGTAGTATTATCATTGCTGAGTGCATAGGAACGTGCTGTCGCATCACTTTCACCCAGTCCCGATGTATCCCAATAAAAGCCTACTGAATAATCCGAAGCAGCTGCAAAAGTTTTTAATTGTCTCCATAATTCAGACATAACACGTCCGTCAAACAAGTTAATCATGAATACAATTGTAAGTAAAACAGCAATCACACGGTTACAGTGTGTTTTTCCTCCTGTCATGCAATCCACTCCCTTCAAAAGACGAAGACAACAAAAACGCACCTGATTTTCCCCTGATACTTCCAGAAATCAAATGCGTTATCCTATCACAAAATTAATATATCTCAAACAGAAACAATCTGCTGTAATTTTCTATCTCTGTAGCTGCAACAGGGGAAACGCAGCCTATATCTAATTTATCACACCCACCAGCACACCTCTTGCTTCTTCATACTCAAACGTACAAGTCGAAAGCAATATCAAATGCAAATCGGTGTGAATTTCTACAGCATTCAACATGCTGTATCTTGCCGTATCAAATATATAATCTATATACTCCTGCCGTTCACTATCCGTCATAAAAACGGTATGATATGCAGGAGCTGTACTCGGTACAGTCAGATATGCAAAGAACGAAACCGTATGAACGCTATCTTCCAGTATCAGATACCCGATATGATGTTCATTCATAAAAGTTTCTTCTTTATACAGCGCAATATCCGCAAACATTGCTCTGCCTTCCATGTTATGGGCATACACAATAGAATTGAATCCGCTGAAATCTGCATTACAGCGATAATCCAGAAACGGACATCCCAACTCATAATTATATTCACCATCAAAACCGTTATGCAGATAAAAATCATTGTCATCACTTTGACAAATCGGATAATCAATATGTGTATCGGGAATTACCAGCCATCCAACAACAGAATGATTGACCGTTTCGGCAGTTTCCAGCAGATTTTCTGTTATTTCAGTAATCTGCAATGTATTATCAGGAACAGGAAATTCCGGCCTGATATGTTCAAACAGTTCTGACTGTTCTTTATTTTCCTTATCAAGCTGTTTTTGAGGAAGCACTTCTTCCCGATAATACCAGTACATACAATATATACCAGATGCAATCACCACGGCCAGCATCAGACAAAACACAAACCGTCTCACGGTTTCTTCCCCTTCTTTTTGAGAAGAATCAGCATACCGCCTGTCAATACTGCCAGCACCACAATTGCGATAATCCAAAAGATATTATTTACTCCAAGCAATCCGGTATTTGGCGGAATATAATCTTCATCGACAGCGGCATAAAAAATCCACTTGAATTCTATTTCGCCTTCGACATAGCCGGAATCCTCTGAACCAACAAGAACATGTTCACCATCAATATCCACAAGACGATGTCCATTATCCACCCCGACCAGCACATCAAGGTCATTCCATATCACGGAACAGCGCAGAGTATGCGAATCACCGGGGGCATAATTTCCGCAGTCAAAAACCTCTTGTGTCAGGTCGATATAGCCGTCATACGGTTTACCAGTGACTCTGCCTTTAAAGAATTCCTGTCCATCGAGCCAGAATGTGCAGTCGCATCCGTTTTCGAGGTCGATTTCTCCGTCTTTCCAGAG